>JAOASC010000040.1 GCA_025210295.1 Flavobacteriales bacterium
AAGGAAATTGTAGAAGAATTGCATCAACGCATTAAATTACGCGTAGGAGGGAGTCCAACAGCTCAAGTTAGAGACAGTATGGATTTAGGGTTGTTTTCGTTGAATGAAAAGACAAGAGAGGTGCGTTTTGTGGGAACACATACGAGTGTTTGTCTGGTCAGAAACTCCAAGTTAACGAAATACAAAGGTTCCAAAGCAGATATTGGTTATAAGCCCAATATAGCAATAGAAGAACAAGTTTTTCAAGTAGCGATCAATGATATGTTGTATATGCATAGTGACGGTTACCCTGATCAGAAAGGAGGACCAAAAGGGAAGAAATTTTACTATCAACCCATTCGTAAAAAGTTTGAAGAAATCAGTTTGTTAAACATAATGGAGCAAGAGCAAATTATGAGTCAGACTTTTGAAGATTGGAAAGGAGCATTAGACCAGTTTGATGATGTTTGTATGGTTGGAGTAAGAATTAAATAGTGTTTTTTGTAACCTTATTCTGTTTTTATAGTTATTATGTTTAACTTAATTTATGATACGTTAGTTGATTAAAATATTAGGTTTGTCATAAAAAACATCTTTTGATAGAATTAAAAAACATAAAGAAGACCTATAGAACAGGTAAGATTGAATATACAGCGTTAAAGAATATTAACTTAACTGTTCATCAAAATGATTATTTGGCTTTAATGGGGACATCTGGTTCTGGAAAATCAACGCTAATGAATATCTTAGGAGCGTTAGATACTCCTACTTCTGGATCGTATACACTTAAGGGAAAATCTGTTGATCAATTAGACGATCAAGCATTATCGAAATATAGAAATAAAGAAATAGGTTTTGTTTTTCAAACATTTAATCTATTGCCGAAATTAAACGCGATAGAAAATGTTGCATTACCATTGTTGTATGCAGATGTATCCAAAAAAGAACGAGAAGAGCGGGCTAAAAAAATGTTAGGAAAAGTAGGATTATCTGAACATATGTACAATAAGCCTAATGAAATGAGTGGAGGGCAACGTCAGCGAGTTGCAATAGCTAGAGCCTTAATCAATGAGCCATCTATCATCTTGGCGGATGAACCTACAGGAAATTTGGATACTAAAACTTCAATAGAAGTTATGGAGTTTTTTAAAACGTTACATAAAGCTGGAAATACAATAATACTAGTTACCCATGAACTAGATATCGCTGAATATGCTGAGAAAACAATTGTATTGAAGGATGGAGAAATAATTGAAAAATGAAAAAAACAGGAATTATAATTGGAGGAGTAATTTTAGCTGCAATAGCTTATTTCTTTTTATTTAATGAGTCAGAACAAGAAGAATTGGATCCAATTAAAGCAACAGTACAAAGCGGTGAGTTTATTGTTTCTGTAGTAACAACAGGAGAATTAGAAGCTAAAAACTCAGTAGATATTTATGCTCCAGCTAGTTTGAGAAAAATGGGGGTTAATCAGATTAAAGTGTCAACAATGGTTGACGAGGGAACTATTTTAAAAGAAGGCGACTTTGTAGCTACACTAGATCCTTCTGAAATAGGAACGGAGATCAGGAAATTATATTCAGAATTATCCCAAAAAGAATCCGATTTAAAAGCCGCAAAATTAGATACGAGTTTAACGATGCGAAGTGAAAGAGAAACATTGTTAAATTTAAAGGTAGAATTAGAACAAAACCAGCTAGAGTTAGAGCAATCAAAATTCGAACCACCTGCTACTCAACGAAAAATAGAAATACAATTAGAAAAAACAGCCCGAAACTATAAACAAGCAAAAAGTAATATCGTTCTTAAAGAACAACAAGCAGTAGCAAAAGTTTTTAAAGTACAATCAGATGTCATGTTAATTCAAGATAAAATATCGAGAATGCAAGAGGTGATGGATGGCTTAACAATTAAAGCTCCTCAAAATGGGATGTTAGTTTATTATGAAAATTGGAATGGAAAAGTTAAGGCTGGAACAACCATTAATACATGGAATCCAGTTGTGGCTAGTATTCCTGATCTATCGGAAATGATTTCTAAAACTTATGTCAATGAGATAGACATTAGTAAAGTGTCAAAAAATCAGAAAGTAAAAATCAATATTGATGCATTCCCAGATCTCCCACTTGAAGGAGAAGTAATACAGGTCGCTAATATTGGTCAGCAAGAAAAAGATGGAGACGCAAAAGTATTTGAGGTAAAAGTTAGACTGACCAAAATGGATAGTGTATTAAAGCCTGCAATGACAACTACCAATGAAATCATGATTGAAAAATTTGAAGATGTTTTGTCTATTCCAATTGAGGGCGTGTATGCTACAGACAGTTTACTCTATGTATATAAAGCTATTAATGGAAAGGTTGAAAAACAGGAAATTAGAACAGGAGTATCCAATTCAACATCAATTATTATAGAAAATGGGGTAGAAGCTGGGGATGAAATTTATTTGATTCCGCCTAAAGATGCCGAAAATACATCTATTACTAGATTAACCAAATAATTACTCTATGCAACGTAATGTTCTGATAGCAATAGATTCTATAATGGCTAATAAATTAAGAGCTGTTTTAACCACATTAGGAATTATCTTTGGGGTTGCAGCTGTAATAGCGATGTTGGCAATAGGAAATGGAGCTCAACAAAAAATATTAGAACAGCTAAAAATTGTTGGAGCTAATAATGTTTTTATTAAGGCTAATTTTTCTTCAGATTTAACAGAGAGTGGGGAGGAAGAAAAGAAAACGTTTTCTCCTGGATTAACAATGAGCGATTTTAAGAACATTAAGGGGGTAGTACCATCAATTAAGCTGGCTACTCCTCAAGTGGCTTTTGATTGTTATGCCAATAGCTCTTCAAAAAGAGAAAAAACAAAATTGGTTGGGGTAAATGCAGACTACTTTCAATTATTTTCTTTAGAGCTTCAAAATGGAGCCTATTTTAGTGAATCACACAATTTGTTTTACAAAAAAGTATGTGTGTTGGGTGGTAAAATAAGTAAAAAGTTATTTCCAAATACTTCACCAATAGGGAAAGTTATACGAGTTAAAAACTTAAACTTAACGGTAATAGGAGTGTTACAAAACTTATCGGGAGTAAGTGATAATTTACAAGATATGGGAATTAACGATTACAATGCGGAAATCTATATCCCCATTCAAACCATGTTATTAAGGTATAAAGATAGAAGTTCAATTCAAGTAGTAGATCCCATGGAATGGGTGGATGAGGATGCTCCAAAAGTAATTAGAAATCCCAATCAATTGGATAAAATAACTATTCAGTTTTCAGACGCTAAAGAATTACAAAGTGGAGTATTGTTACTAGAACGGTTGTTGAATAGGCGTCATAATAATGCTACAGATTATAGTTTAGTTATTCCCGAGCAATTGTTGAAGCAACAAAAAGAAACCGATGATTTATTTAATTTGTTGTTGGGAGCCATAGCCAGTATTTCTTTATTAGTTGGAGGAATAGGAATTATGAATATTATGTTGGCTTCCGTCATGGAACGAATCAAAGAAATTGGATTAAGGATGGCTATAGGGGCAACCAAGAGAGATATTAAAGCACAATTTGTTTTTGAAGCCTTGTTTATTAGTTTAAGTGGTGGGATAGCAGGAATTTTATTAGGGGTGTTATTAAGTTATTTGATAGAGACCTTACTCTTGATGCCTGTCATGATTTCTAATTTTTCCATATTCATTTCATTTTTTATTTCAGTATTGGTCGGTATTATTTTTGGATATCTTCCTGCTAAAAAAGCTGCTGAACAAAATCCTGTTACATCATTAAGGTATGAATAAAATTAATTTTTTTTTAGTAGTAATATTTGGGGTAAATGGTTTAATAGCTCAGGATACTTATACATTGTCAGATATCATTAGGTTGGCTCATGGGCAATCAATAGCCATTAAACGAGTAGAGAATTCACTGGAAAACAAGTATTGGAGGTTCAACTCTTTTAAAAAGTCGTTTTTACCAAAAATTGAATTTGATGGAAGTTTACCGAATTTCAATATAGGGTTAACAGAGGTTATTCAACCAGATGGAACAGTTACATTTGAGCGAACAAGCCAAGTAAATACTAGAGCCAATGTGTCGATTAGTCAACCTTTGAGGTGGACAGGAGGAGATGTCTTTATTTCTTCCAACCTTTTGCGTTTGGATTGGTTAGGAGACTCTCCCTATACTTCATACCGTGCCAACCCTTTGTATATAGGGCTTTCACAACCTTTGTTAAAACATAATAGCTATAAATGGTCATCAAAGATAGAACCTTTGGTATACGAAGAAGCAAAACGATTGAGTGTAGAAGAGTCTGAAGATGTATCAAGAGAAGCAGCTCGTTTATTTTTTGATGTTTTAAGTAAGAAAGCACAATACGAAGTTGCTAAGCTAAACAAGAAAAATGGAGATACTTTGTATCAAATATCGAAAGGAAGATATAGTTTAGGTAAAATTGCTGAAAATGAATTGTTACAGATAGAGTTAACCTCATTAAATGCTGAAAAATCTCTAGCTCAATCCATGCTGGATGTACAGGTGAGCGAACAAGCTCTTAAAGCGTTTTTAAAGCTAGATAATAGCACTCAAATGCGTCTAGAAATAGATACTGTTTTGCCTTTAAGGAAAATAGACGTTAATCAAGCGGTAGCATTAGCAAAAGAGCATCGCTCAGAATATATTGCTTATGAAAGAAGAATAATGGAAAGTCAGCGTGATTTGGATAAAGCAAAGAAAGATAATTCGTTTAATGCTGATTTATTTCTAGCTTATGGAATTACCCAAACGGCTGCTTCTTTTGATGAAAGTTACCAAAATCCGTTGGATCAAGAACAAGTAAGTTTAGGTGTTAGAGTTCCGATATATAATTGGGGGCTTTCAAAATCAAACATTAAACAGCAACAAGCCAATTCTGAGTTGATAGAAAATCAAGTAGAGCAGGATCGAAAAAACTTCGAGCAAAATACCTTTATTATTGCCTCTCAGTTTAATATCATGTCACAACAAGTAGATATTTCGCAAAAGGCGATGGTAGTTGCCAAAAAAAGGTATGAAGTGGCCAAGCAACGTTATTTAATTGGTAAAAGTGATATTTTGACCTTTAATAATTCACTCCAAGAAAGAAACCAAGCAATAGATGCCTATTATCAAACCATTGCAATGTATTGGAACTCCTATTATAATATCAGAAAAATCACACATTACGACTTTGTCAATCAAAAAGTAATTGAAGCTAATGACTTTGATCCTAAGGGGTAGGAGATGATGGTTTTGTATAAAATTATTAGAGGGAAAGGAGGTCAGTTATTTTCAGTTGTAACCGAAAGGTCTATTAATAAGATTGAATTTCCTCTCGGCAATTTAACGGCAATTAATTATACACGTTGGTAACTACTGTTATTTATTCTTTTCTTTAATTCATTTATTGTTAGTGTGTTTATTTCTCGATGTAGCATTCTGTGACAATTAGAGCAAACCAATGCTAAATCTTTAAGAGAGGTAGTGGATTCTCCTTGTAGTTCTGATAAAGGAATTCTATGATGACATTCAATATAACCTTTTCCTAACTCTCCATAAGTTTTATAAAAATCAAATCCACAAACTTCACAATCAAGTTTTCCGTTTTCTTTGAAATATTTGTGCTTCTTTTTTTTATTAATTTTATAATCTCTTTCTATGTGTTTATGTAATTTATAAATGACTTTTCCTTCTTGAACTTTTATTTCTTCATTAAGATCTTCATCAATTTTATACAGTTTAATATTTAAGCTAGAGTTCTTAATAGTTTCTTTTATCTGATTTGCAGTCTTCTTTAATTCAGCTTGGTTATTATGATATTCATCAAAAACTGATTTGTCAAGCTTACTATATGATTGCATTCCTTTTCCCTCATAATTTGGGTCAATCGCCAAGAAATTACTCAACTTTAAACCAACTCCATTTGAATTTCTAAATTTATTTTTATCTGGAATATTCTCGTGAATTGGTAATTTATTTAAAACCTCAGAAAGTTCGATGATTTTAGGGTTTCTAGAATGAATTTGACCAGGTTCTAAATCAAAATATAAATCTAATGCTAAAATAATTTCATCTTTCTGCCATTTTGGGTTTTTCATAGTTTTTTTCTTTATAACATAAAAAATACCTTACAAACGTAATTTATTAAAAAACAAGGAACAATCTTTTTAATGTGGTTATTTACAGCAAAAAAAACTTAGATAGTTTATTATGGTAATTATCGACTGATAAACTATTACTCTATACAAAAACAATATCCAGTACAACCACTTTCCCCAAGTCTTCATTAATCATTTTAATGATTTTAGATTTACCCATAGAAAGTTCCTCTCTAATGACAGATGAGGTCAATTTGATATACATTCTTTTATTTTTTAAACGAATCTCTTGTGTATACTTAACAATAGGAGCTCCCATTATCTTTTTAAAAGAATTTACGGCTTCGTATTCATCATAGTTTTTAGTCAAACCGTAAGCCTTTAGGAGTTTGTTAACAACATCATCAATACGCTCTTCTTCAGAGTTTCTGTTGTTGGGTTTACGATTTTTATAATAAGCCATAAGTTATGAATACAGGATTAAATTTTTTCAACAGTACCGTTGGTTACTTTAAATACGTGGTGGTCAACATTTAAATTTTCTAATATCTCAGGAGTTTTCGTTAAGCTAGTATCAGTAATAAAGGTCTGTCCTAGCTGTTGGTTCGCAATCATTTGTAAGATATAATTCACTCTATTTTCATCCAATTTATCAAAGATATCATCCAGCAATAAAATAGGAGAGAAGCCTTTCTTTTCTTTGATGTATTCAAATTGTGCTAGTTTTAAAGCGATTAAAAAGGACTTTTGTTGACCTTGAGAAGCAAACTTCTTCAACGCATAATCTCCCATTATTCTAAAATCTAAATCATCCTTGTGAATTCCTTTAGAAGTATAAGTCAGTGCTCTATCTTTATTGATGTTTAATTTTAGAATGTCTTCAAAACGGTCGTTGTTTAAAGCAGAATTGTAGATTAAGTTGACCTCTTCATTACCTTTCGAAATATCAGCGTAGTAACGGTTAAAGACAGGGATGAATTCCGTTAAAAATTGCGTTCTATCCGCATGAATTTTATTCCCTTTTTCAACCAATTGCATATCAATAACATCAATGAGGTCTTGGTTAAACTGTTGCTGTTCAGCCATCTGTTTTAAAGTCGCATTACGTTGGGCTAACAATTTATTATAAGCGATTAAATACTCTAAGTAGGGTTTATTGAATTGAGAAATTAAACTGTCTAAAAACTTTCGCCTAGTCTCACTCCCCTCAAGTATTAAGTTACTATCGTATGGCGTGATCATAACCAATGGAAACTTTCCAATATGTTCGGCCAGTTTAGTATAATTCTTTTTATTAAACTTAAATTGCTTTTTTACTCCTTTTTTTACTCCACAATAGATGTTAGCAGGCTCATCATTTACATGATATTCACCTTGTATTACAAAAAAAGGTTCACCAAATTTTATGTTGTGGCTATCTATGGCATTAAAATAACTTTTCGTATAGGAGAGATAATAAATCGCATCCAACAGATTCGTCTTTCCTTCTCCATTATTACCCAAAAAACAATTCACAGAAGCATTTAATTCTATAGAAGCCTCAGTGCTATTTTTAAAATTGATAAGAGAAAGGTGGGTTAAAAACATTCCACGAAAATAAGGATTTAAAATAAAAGAACGTAACTAGAATAGCATGATTTTTTAGCGATGTTTATAAAAAAAATAGAGAATAGGATTGCTCTTTTCATAAAAAGATTATTTTTGCGTTTTGAAATTAAAAAAGAACAATGTCAGAACAAGAAATAGAATTTGAAGAAATTGAAGCGACGAGTGGAATTGACGGAGATATTATTACTCAAGGTCAAGACTTTTTAAAAGGACCTGGTAAGTTTGTGTTAATCGCAATAGCTGGTATTGCTGTTCTAATTGGAGGGTATTTCGCTTACAATAAATTTGTTGTAGCTCCTAAAGATGTTAAATCTGTAGAAGCAATGTATATGGCTGAGCATTACCTTTTAGATAAAGAAGATTATGCAACAGCAATTAATGGAGATGCCAACGGAGCTAAAGGATTAGAAGCTTTAGCGAAGTCGAGTTATGCAGGAGGTGAGATTGCGAAATATGATTTAGGTATTGCTTACTTAAATAATGGACAGTATCAAGAAGCGATTAAAGTATTGAAAGATGTTAATTTTAAAGATGATGTTCTGGGAACTGAAGCTTTAGGAATGATAGGAGATGCTTATTTAGAGTTAGATGATTTATCGAGTGCATTAGATTTTTATACTAAAGCTTATAAAAATAGAGAAAACATTTTAACAACACCAATGTATATGATGAAAGCAGCTCAGTGTATGGAATTGTTAAACAATTATACAGATGCAGCTGAAATCTACGAAAAACTAATCGCAGATTATCCATTTGCAAAGGAAAAAAATAATGCCGAGAAGTATTTGGCAATGGTCAAACAAGGAAAGTCAATTTATTCGATTACAAAGTAATAATTAGATGGCAACAGCAATAAAGAATTTATCACATTACGATATAAATTCAATCCCGAATGCAGCAAACATGCGATTCGGGATTGTTGTTTCGGAATGGAACGAAAAGATAACTAACGGGTTATTGGCGGGAGCATTAGCAGCATTAAAAGAAAATGGAGCTAAGGAAGAAAATATAATCGTACAATTTGTTCCTGGTTCATTTGAGTTACCTTTAGGGGCTCAGCACCTATTTGAAGCTAAAGATGTAGATGGCGTGGTTTGCTTAGGAAGTGTCGTACAAGGAGAAACTAAGCATTTTGATTTCGTTTGTCATGGAACTACTCAAGGTATAATGGACGTGAGTTTAAAATACGATCGACCAGTTATATTTGGGTTGTTAACAGATAATACAATGCAACAAGCTATTGATCGTTCTGGTGGTAAATATGGAAACAAAGGAATTGATTGCGCCATAGCATGTATTAAAATGATTGATGCTAAAAAGCAGTTAATCAAGTAATATTGTTGATTTTTTAGTTCGGTATTCTAATGAAAAAAGCTATTCTAATAGTAGACTGTGGGAGTGATAAAGTAAAAGCAATAGAAAACTGCTTAACAGAGTTAAATTACAATTTTGAAACGATCCCATTTACATTATTAAATGATATAGAGGTAGAGACCTATTTGGGAATTATTATTAGTGGTTCCCCGATATTGATTGCTGATGAAAACCCATTTTTAGATGACTTTAGTTTCTTAAAAGCATATCATAACCCTGTTTTGGGAATTTGTTTTGGTCATCAAATAATTGGAGCTGTATTTGGAGCTAAGGTTAATACTCAACAAGAAGTTAGAGTGGAGACAGAGATTGAAATAGTAAATTCGTCTGGATTGTTCAATTTTATTGAACAACCAATGGTAATGGCAGAAGATCATACTGAAGCTGTTGGAGTTCCCGAAAAATTTAATCTTTTAGCAAAATCTGAAAATTGCCAAAATGAAGCTATGCAACATAAAATGTTGCCTATTTTTGGCGTTCAATTTCACCCTGAAGTAAGTGGAAAACAAGGGATTCAATTATTGAATAATTTTTGTAAATTGACCAGAAATTAAAAATGGTACTCAATTATATTTGGATTTCGTTCTTTATCATTGCATTTATTGTTGCAGTTTATAAGACAATAAAGGGAGATGTAGAGATCTTTTCAACAATAATGAACAGTACGTTCGATCTTGCAGAAACATCCTTCGAAATATCAATTGGCTTAACAGGTGTATTGTGCCTTTGGTTAGGGATCATGAGTATTGGAGAAAAAGGTGGGGCTGTTCAGCTTTTAAGTAAACTAGTAGGTCCCTTTTTTAATCGCTTATTTCCTGAAGTTCCTCAAGATCATCCAGCTCGTGGAGCAATGTTGATGAATTTTTCGGCCAATATGTTAGGGTTAGATAATGCTGCAACTCCAATGGGGTTAAAAGCCATGACAGAGTTGCAAAAACTAAACCCTCAAAAAGAAACAGCTTCTAATGCTCAAATAATGTTTTTGGTGTTGAATACATCAGGTTTAACGTTGATTCCAATAACTGTAATGAATTACAGAGCTCAATTTGGAGCAGAAAATCCCGCTGATGTTTTTATTCCAATTCTAATAGCAACATTTTTTGCTTCTCTAGTAGGTTTAATTACTGTAGCGATTTATCAAAAAATCAATTTATTGGATAAGGTTATTTTGGCCTACCTAGGGGGGATGACTGCTTTTGTAGTAGGGATGATTTGGTATTTTTCAGGGTTATCTCCTGAACAGTTAAAAGTCCAATCATCATTAATCAGCAGTATTGTACTCTTCGTTATTATTATCAGTTTTATATTGATGGCATTACAAAAGAAAGTAAATGTCTATGATGCGTTTATTGAAGGGGCTAAAGAAGGTTTTGGAATTGCGATAAAGATAATTCCTTTTTTGGTAGCAATTTTAGTGTCAATAGGAGTGTTTAGAGCTTCAGGAGCTATGGATCTTTTTAATGATGGTGTAAAGTGGTTGTTTGCTCTTTTAATAGAAGATGTAAGGTTTGTTGATGCTTTACCAACCGCTTATATGAAACCGTTAAGCGGATCTGGAGCAAGAGGGATGATGCTAGAAGTGTTTAATAACCCTGCTTATGGAGTGGATAGTTTTGTAGGGAAATTAAGCTCTACATTCCAAGGGGCTACTGATACTACTTTTTATATTGTTGCGGTTTACTTTGGTTCAGTTAATATTAAAAATACCAGGTATGCTATTAAAGCTGGTTTATTAGCTGATTTTGCTGGGATTATAGCAGCCATCTATATCGGTTACCTTTTCTTTGGAAATTAAACTGTAAAAGTTTTCTAAAATAAAAAAGCAACATTGGAAACAATGTTGCTTTTTTATTAGTGATTCAGCTGGGGTTCGAACCCAGGACCCCATCCTTAAAAGGGATGTGCTCTACCAGCTGAGCTACTGAATCAATATTTTCCTATTTGAGTGCCCAAAGAGGGAGTCGAACCCTCACGTCCATAAGGACACATGACCCTCAATCATGCCTGTCTACCAATTCCAGCATTTGGGCGTCTTGGTAAACAAAAAAAAACTTCACATTTTTTCAGTGAAGCTTATGTGATTCAGCTGGGGTTCGAACCCAGGACCCCATCCTTAAAAGGGATGTGCTCTACCAGCTGAGCTACTGAATCTTGCTATCAATTTGTGATTGCGGTTGCAAATATAAAGACTTTTTTAAACTTGACAATGCTATTTTTATTTTTTTTATATTCTTTTTTATAAGTGGTTGAATATTAGTCTTTTGATGTTTGAAAAAAAAAGTAAAGAAATAAAGCAACCGAAAATAGGATACTTCGTCTGAAAGTTAACTGTGTGTTATGAACGTTTTATAAATATGTTAATAAAAATAAACATATTATTAGAATTAAAACACGCATATTATTATATTTGAGACAATTAACACACTAACTCCCAAAAATAAAACACTTATTCTCCCAAAATGAAACACTTATTTAAACTATATATTATAGGGATAATTTTATTAATGAATCAATCTCTATTTGCTTCACACGTTCCTGGAGGAAACCTAACTTATGAATGTTTAGGTAATAATCAGTTTAGAGTTACTTTGACTTTGTATGAAGATTGTGGTACAGCCTTTGCCTCATCTTCAGATGAAACGATTGACGTTACAAGTGATTGTGGACACAATTTAACAATGACGTTAACCAATACTGTATACCAACAAGAAATATCTCAATTATGCCCATCAAGTATGGGACAATCTGAGTGTAATGGAGGAAACTTACCTGGGATATATATGCACCAATGGTCTGGTATCATAACACTACCAGCACAATGTGACAATTGGAGGTTTGAGTTTGATGATTGCTGCCGAAATAGTTCTTCAAATTTGGTAGGAAGTAGTAGTGACTATTATTTTTATGCCGATTTAAATAATTTAGATTCACCCTGTAATTCTTCACCAACAATTACAGCACCTCCAATTCCATACTATTGTGTTAACCAACCAGTATGTTATAATTTGGGTATTGTAGAGGTGGATGGAGACTCATTAGTCTATTCTTTAGTAGAAGCATTGGATAATGCAACCACTCCTGTTCAATACCAAGGAGGATTTTCAGGAGCTCAACCTATTCAAGGAATTACAATTGATCCCAATACGGGGTTGATTAATTTTGTGCCTACAGCACAAGGAAACTACGTTGTTGTTATTCAAGTGGATGAGTATTTGAATGGTGTATTAGTTGGAACAATTATACAGGACTTTACCTTTGAAATCGCTAACTGCTCTAATCAAATCATTAGTTGTAATAATTCTAGTATCTCAAATGTAGTAGGGAGTGTGACGCAAACCGATCCAACTACTTTGGAAATGTGTGAAGGTGTTCCTTTTTCTTTTGATTTAACTTTTACAGATCCAGATATTAATGATTCGCTGTATATTGTTAGTAATATTAATTTGGTATTGCCAGGAGCAATTGTAAATTATTCATACCCTAACTCTCCCAATGCAAGTGTTATGAGTATGAACGTATCATGGACACCGCCACCTGGAAGTTCAAACTCGAATAATTCATTTACTGTTACGGTGAGAGATAATGCTTGCCCGGTTTCTGGACAGCAAACATTGGTTTATAATATTGATGTTATTGGTAGTACTTATGCCGGCCAAGATTTAACAATTTGTCAAGGAGATACTATTGGAATAACAGCATCCAATGGTTCTGTTTTTAATTGGTATGGTATCAGTGGAGAACCAATTAATGTTGGAACGAACTTTAGTTGTGATAACTGTGCCTCAACTTTAGTTAATCCTAGTATTACTTCTACTTATGAAGTTGTTAGTGACTTATCTGGGAATTGTGTCAATAGAGATACAATAACAGTCAATGTAGCTCCAAATTTTACTTATTCGATTAACCAAAGTTCAAATTCAAGTTGTTTAGGAGCTGAAATACAGTTGGAAGTTATTCCAGATGTTCCTAATAATTATACTTATGTATGGTCTCCTGATACTGACCTCGATAATCCGAATATCGCCAATCCACTTTTAACCCCATCTACTCCTGGTACTTTTCAATATGCCGTAGAAGTTGCTAGCCCTCTTGGATGTATAAAATATGATACTGTAGAAGTTAATGTTGTGTCAGAATATGCTCCAGACCTATCAGCTTCAACTTTAAATATGCCAGTTCTAGGATGTACAGATTCAGCTGTTTTTGAAATTGATTTAGGAGGGGGAATTCCTGCTATGTGTGGACCAAGTGCAAACGCCAATTGTTCAGGAGGTTCAATACAAACATTAGGCACAGCAACTGGGCAAAATACTTCAACAGGTTGGCCTGCTCCTTTTGGTAATTATTATAGAAATTCAAAACACCAGTTTTTATATACAGCAGCAGAGTTACAAGCTATGGGCTTTACAGGAGGGAAAATTAATAGAATTAGTTTTCTTGTTGATGATATGAATAATAGTACCTCTAATTATAATAGTTATTCTGTTAGAATGGGCTGTGTAGGAACAACATCTTTAACGACATGGGAAACCGGATTGACGCAAGTGTTTGGGCCTCAAAATATAACGATTTCGACTGGTTGGAATGATTTAGCTTTTTCTACCGCTTATGAATGGGATGGAATTTCGAATTTAGTGATAGAAGTTTGTTACAATAACTTAGCAACATCTTATACACAAAATGCAACAAGTCCTTATCAAACAACATCATTTAACTCTTGTATTTATTATAGAAGTGATGGTACTGCAGCTTGTCCATATACTGGTAACCCAACAACAAGCACCAGAAGACCATTGACTAAGTTTTCATATTGCCCAACTACCCCAGACCCTTCAGCATTTACATTTGATTGGTCGGTAAATGGAACGCCACAAAACATTAATCAATACAATACTCCATTGAGATTTTATGATCTTCCAACAACAGCTACAGATTATCAATTAATCGTAACTAATATTGCGGGAGGCTGTTCAGATACTGCTGAGTTTCATGTGGATTTCGAATGTTTATTGCCTTTACCATCAGTAGAAGTACCAACTTGTAATGGCTATAATGATGGAACAATCACAGTAGGAGCTTTTGGTAATGATGGACCTCCTTGGACCATTGAGTTATTAGATAACCTTGGTAACGTTATTTCAGCAGTTCCTAATGTAATGAATACAACTGTATTTAATAACATTACAGCTGGAGATTATATCGTAAGAGTAACCGATACCGTTGGACTGCAAGCCGATACCATTGTAAGAGTTGAAGAACCAACACCTGTTACATTGTCTGTAGCTAATGATACGATTATTTGTGAAGGAGGTACTGTTAATTTATATGGTGCTGTGACTGGAGGAAATGGAACCAATTCCTATGTTTATCATTGGAATGGAGGAGTAACGGGAACAACTGCTAATGAGACAGCTATGCCGCTTGTTAATACCACTTATGATGTTTATGTACTAGATTCGTTAAGTTGCTCTTCAGATACACTTTCTATCAATGTTAGTTTGTTCCCTCCAATTATTACGAATACAGAAGGAACAGATACGGTTTGTCCAGGTGATGTCGCTAATATTGAAGCTTCAGCAAACGGAGGACATGGAGGAGTTTATTTTTACGATTGGTATGATGTTAATGGAACACTGATTGGAAGTGGAGATAATATAGATGTTACACCAACAGATTCTGTGACCACTTATTACGTACAAGTTACAGATGATTGTGAAACACCAATGGAGTTAGATAGTGTCATTGTTTATTGGTACCCACTACCTAATGTTGATTTTGACGCTGATAAATATAATGGATGTTACCCAATATTAGTTAACTTTGATAATTTGACTCCAACTAATGAAGTAAGTACACTTGAATGGAGCTTTGGAGATGGAGCAACAGCTGCTAATAATACCAATCCTGTTCATGTATATACACTTCCTGGAGTTTTTGATGTAAACCTAACAGTAGTTAGCCCTGACGGATGTGTTAATGATACTACAAAAGTTGCCTTTATTGAAACATTTGATTATCCTGAAGCTCAGTTTAGTGCTTTCCCTAATCCTGCTAATATTTTTGAATCGACAGTAGAGTTTACCAATGAATCATCGAGTGATGCTGTAATGTTTGAATGGTTCTTTAGAGATACAACATTGCTAGATACCTCAATGCAAGAAAATCCTAGTTATCAATTTTCAACACAAGTACCAAATGTATATCCTGTTGAGTTAGTCGTGACGAATGAAAATGGATGTACAGATTCGACAGTATTAGAAATCATTGTTAATGGAGTTTATAGCTTTTATGTTCCTACAGCATTCTCGCCAAACGGAGATCAAATTAATGATCTTTTTCAACCACTAGGAGAGGGAGTAGAGCAAGCAGATTATACTATTCAGATATTTGATAGAGATGGACACATTATTTTTTCTGAAGCAGATATGAACGTTCCCTGGGATGGAAAGCACTTAGGTGAAGTTGTCAAAGAGGATGTTTATATCTGGAGAATTAATACTAAAGATAGGTTTACAGGAGAAGAACATGAATACTTTGGTTATGTAGCTCTCATTAAATAAAGTTAATTACAGTTAAATATATAACTATTTCAACCCTTATATCATTTGTTGGTATAAGGGTTGTTTTTTTTGAAATTGATAAAAAAAATATTGGATTGGTTGAATTGGCAACCAGTAGTAAAATATTCCGTCTAAATACTGATTGGGTGTTGTGTCGTAGTGCTATGGATTTTTAATTATAATACAAAATCTATCATGTATAAAACACTGATTACCCCTTGTCTTACTAAAGTTTATTTTTTTAGATTATTTCTTTTAGGTATATGCTTATTAAGCATACTAAATATGTTGGCCTCACATGTCCCTGGAGGTAACTTAACTTACCAATGTTTAGGAAACAATCAATTTAGTGTCACTTTAACGTTATATGAGGATTGTGGAGATGCCTTTGAACCCCTTCTAGGGACGGCTATTAACGTAAACAGTAGTTGTGGACATAATTTTACAATGTTGTTAAATAACACCGTTTACCAACAAGAAATCTCTCAACTATGTCCATCAAGTATAGGGCAGTCTGAGTGCAATGGCGGTGGTTTACCAGGAATATTTATGCATCAGTGGTCGGGGGTAATTACACTGCCAGCACAATGCAATAATTGGAGGTTTGAGTATGATAATTGCTGTAGAGATAACTCCTCAAATTTGGTAGGAAGTAGTAGTAATTATTATTTTTATGCAGACCTAAATAACTTGGATGCTCCATGTAATTCATCACCTACGATTACTGCACCTCCTATACCATATTATTGTGTTAACCAGCCAGTATGTTACAATTTGGGGATTGTAGAAACAGATGGAGATTCGTTGGTGTATTCACTAGTTGCGGCATTGGATAATGCTACTACACCATTACAATATCAAGGAGGCTTTTCAGGTAGCCAACCAATACAGGGCATAACAATTGACCCCAATTCAGGGTTAATTAATTTTGTACCAACAGTACAAGGGAATTATGTGGTCGTTATTCAAGTGGATGAATACCTAAATGGAGTATTAGTCGGAACAATCATACAGGACTTTACGTTTGAAATAGCGGCTTGTTCTAATCAAATTGTTAGTTGCAATAATGCAAATATTTCCAATGTTGTAGGAAGTGTAACTCAAATTAACTCCACTACATTGGAGATGTGCGAAGGGATCCCTTTTTCTTTTGATTTAACTTTTTCAGATCCTGATATCAATGATTCTGTATTTATTTCAACAAATATAGATTTGGTATTAAATGGAGCGGTAGTTACCTATTCCTACCCCAATGCTCCTGCTACCAATGTGATGAATATGAATGTCTCTTGGACACCTCCTGCTGGAAGTTCTAATTCTAATAATTCCTTTACTGTTACTGTTAGAGATAACGCCTGTCCTGTTTCAGGTCAACAAACATTGGTTTATAATATAAAAGTCATAGGAGGTACTTATGTTGGGCCAGATTTAACGATTTGTGAAGGAGACTCAGTTGAATTAATGGCTGTAAATGGTTCTGTTTTTAATTGGTATATGGTAAGCGGAGAACCCATCAGTGTTGGAACAAACTTTAGTTGTGATAATTGTGCTTCTCCGATCGTAAATATTGGTGCCACCTCTACCTATGAAGTTGTAAGCGATTTATCGGGAAATTGTGTTAATAGAGATACGATAACTATAAATGTAGCACCTAACTTTACCTATTCAATTCATCAAAGTTCAAGTTCAGGATGTCTTGGAACTGAAATACAATTGGAGGTAATTCCAGATACTCCCAATAATTACACCTATTTATGGTCTCCTGTTGTCAATTTAGATAACTCGAATATTGCTAATCCTATTTTTAGTCCGTCCGTCCCTGGAACTTTTCAGTATGGAGTTGAAATATCGAGTCCACAAGGTTGTGTCAAATATGATTCTATTGGAATTGTTATTGATGAGGAATGTTTAACACCATTAATATTAAATATACAGAGTCCTACTTGCAATGGGGGGAGCAATGGAGCATTGACCATTGGTGCTTTTGGAAATGATGGACCTCCTTGGACAATTGAGTTGCTAAATAACTTAAGTAATGTAATTTCAACAGTTCCTAATGTGATGGATTCAATTGTGTTTAATAACCTTTTAGCAGGTAACTATACGGTAAGAATTACAGATACAACAGGCTTTCAAGTTGATACCATTGTAAGCGTTACAGAACCAACTGTCGTATCATTGTCTCTAGCCAATGATACGACAATATGTGAGGGAGGTACAGTATATTTAAACGGAGACGCAACAGGAGGAAATGGTACCAATTCATACGTTTATCATTGGAGTGGAGTGACAGGTACATCAGCCAACGAAACAGCAATGCCGCTAGTTAATACTACTTACGATGTTTATGTACTAGATTCGTTAAATTGCTCTTCAGATACACTTTCAATTAATGTCAGCTTGTTCCCTCCAATTATTACGAGTACAGAAGGAACAGATACTGTTTGTCCAGGTGATGCCGCTAATATTGAAGCTTCAGCAAGTGGAGGACATGGAGGAGTTTATTTTTACGATTGGTATGCTATTAATGGTACACTGATAGGAAGTGGAGCTAATATAGCTGTTACACCTACAGATTCTGTGACTACTTATTACGTACAAGTTACAGATGATTGCGAAACACCAATGGAGTTAGATAGTGTCATTGTTTATTGGTACCCATTACCTAATGTTGATTTTGAAGCTGATAACAGGAATGGATGTTATCCAATATCAGTCAACTTTAGTAGTTTAACACCAGTCAATGAAGTCAGTACATTAGAGTGGAGCTTTGGAAATGGAATTACAGTAATAGGAGATAATAATCCTGCTAATACATATACATTTCCTGGAATTTATGATGTGAAACTAACAGTAGTTAGTCCCGATGGATGTGTCAATGATACAACTAAAGTAGCCTTTATTGAAGCGTTTGATTATCCAATCGCTGAGTTTCAAGCGTTTCCTAATCCTACCAATATTTTTGAGTCGACTGTAGCATTTACAAATGAATCTTCCAGCGATGCAGTAGAATTTGAATGGTTCTTTAGAGATACAACACTACTAGATACTTCAAGACAAGAAAATCCTAGTTATCAATTTTCGTCTGAAATACCAAATGTGTATCCAGTAGAGTTAGTAGTCACCAATGAAAATGGTTGTACAGATACAACGCTTTTAGAAGTTATTGTTAATGGCGTTTATAATTTTTATGCTCCTACAGCGTTTTCTCCTAATGGAGACCATACTAATGATGTTTTTCAGCCATTTGGAGAGGGAGTGGAACATGCAGATTATTCTATTCAAATATTTGATCGAGATGGACATCTTATTTTTTCTTCAAAAGAAATGAATATGCCTTGGGATGGAAAGTATTTAGGAAAAGTGGTAAAAGAAGATGTCTATGTTTGGAAGATTGTGACTAAAGATCGATATACAGGAAAAATGTATGAATATTATGGCCATGTAACATTGATTAAGTAAAAAAGTTAATAAAAGGTTAAAAAAAAGGAGGTTGCTATCATTAAGCCTCCTTTTTTCATTTTTGGAATGAATTATGGTATAACTGAGTTGAAAGTAAAACAGAATTAACCTTTTAGGTAGTGATGGCTATAATAGGTAAAAAAAAAATGCTATTTTTGGTCAGATACATAGAAGTATAAAACAAATTGTTATGGTGAAGAATATATTTACAATAGGACTATTTAGTAGTCTAGCTATCTTTGGAATAGCGCAAGAGGATGATAATAACTTGGTTGATAATCCAAGTTTTGAAGTTGCAGATAAGGTAAAGAAATTAAATAAGTTAAAGAAAATTGAAGTTGCTAATGGATGGAGTTCTCCAACTGCAATGAAAGCCGATTTATATTCAACACAAGCAAAAGAGGTGGCTACAATTCCTAATAATGGCCAAGGTAGAGAATTTCCAATGGGGGCTGAAGAAGGCAACTACGCTGGAATAGTAGCCTATAGTTATAATAATAAAGAACCAAGAACATATTTACAAACAGAATTGATAGGGCCTTTAAAGAAAGACGTTGAATATTGTGTTAAATATCATGTTAGTCTTTCCGATTTATCAAAATACGGGGTTAATAACTTAGGTATGTACATTGCTAAAGATCCTATTGAAATTGAAACAAAAGAAGATATCATTTTTCAAAAGGAAAAAGAGTTAGCAAGAGTTGTTATACCTCAAAATAATGAAGTAAAAATGGCTCGTTATGGTTTCGAACCGATCTGTGGGGTTTATAAGGCTTCAGGGAAAGAAAGATTTATTATTATAGGAAATTTTAAAAATAATAAAGATACCAAATATGAAAAGCTGAAAAAGAAAGCTGATATTAAAGGATCTCAGTTCCCAAAAGCTTATTATTATGTAGATCAAGTAGAAGTATTTGTATTAGAAAACCCTGAAGATTGTGATTGCTCTCAAAAGCAAAAAACAAATAATGGAGAGTCTGTGATTTATCATAAACAGTTTACAAGTGAAGATGCTTTTACTATTGAGCAGCAAATTAAATTTTCAACGATTTATTTCGATAACTTGAAAGCTGAAATAGATCCTATTATGATTACAGATCTAGATAATTTAGTAAAAGTTTTAAAAGAAAATTCAGCAGTTAAAATAGAGATTAATGCTCATGCTGATAAAACTGAAGTAGTTGCAGCATCTAAGGAGCCAGATAATGAAAAGTGGCAAAAGTTAGATGAAAAGAGAGCAGAAAAAATAAAAGCTTATTTAGTTGAAAAAGGGGTAGATGCAGGAAGATTAACCGTAAAAAATCATGGTTCTTTACGAGCAGCATCCGAAGGTGCAGGTGAAATAGATAAAGCAAAAAATAGAAGAGTAGAGTTTGTTATAATCAAATAAACGATATTCGATGAATTGAATACCAAAGCCAGATAATTTTATTGTCTGGCTTTTTTTATATTTGTAAAAGAATAAAATAACCCGAAATATATGTTTACAATAGATACTTCTATTACTAAAAACCCTCAATTACATCATTATTTATTGGGGGCTGTAGGACCTCGTCCAATTTGTTTTGCCAGTACAATAGATAAAAATGGAGTCGCAAACCTTGCGCCATTTAGCTTCTTTAATGTATTTAGCTCTAATCCGCCAATAGCTGTTTTTTCTCCGGCTAGAAGTGGTAGGACAGGGAAACAAAAAGATACATTTAATAATATCAAAGAAGTACCTGAAGTTGTGATTAACATCGTTAACCACGCTATCGTTCATCAAATGTCATTAGCAAGTTCACCCTATGCTCCTCATGAAGATGAGTTTGTAAAAAGTGGGCTAACTCCACTAAGGTCTGATTTGGTAAAACCTCTTCGAATTCAAGAATCTCCAGTTCAAATGGAATGTAAAGTCATTGAAGTAAAAGAGTTAGGAGAACAAGGAGGTGCTGGAAACCTTATTATTTGTGAAATTCTTAAAATTCATATTGATGAGGCTGTATTAGATGATAACAACATGATTGATCAACTAAAAATTGATTTAGTAGCAAGAATGGGAGGGAATTGGTATTGTAGAGCAGACAAAAATTCAATGTTTGAAATAGAAAAACCTATTATATCTAAAGGTATTGGTTTTGATCATATACCTGAGGATATTTTAAATAGTAAAATCTTAACAGGGAATGATTTAGGTATGTTAGGGGGAATTGAAATGCTTCCTAATGAAACAGAAGTTAATGACTATAAATTAATGGAATTAAGCGACTTATTCATGGAGTATGAAGATAACGCAACTCAATTAGAAGAAGAACTTCATAAAAAAGCGAAAGTACTTTTAGAGCAGCAAAATATCGAAGATGCTTGGAAAACGTTATTAACATTCAATAACTAGATATTCACAGTATGTCTTTATTCAGAATAAAAGGCTTACTTTTAGGGTTCGAAAAAAAATAAAAAGTTAAGATAAAAAATGGCAGAATTAAAGATTAACGGGAAAGTAAAAGTATTAATGGATGCTCAAACTTTTGACAGTGGGTTTACAAAGAGAGAGTTTGTGATCACAACTCAAGAGCAATATCCACAAGATGTAAAGTTAGAGTGTACACAGCAAAGAGTAAGTTTATTAGATAACTTAAAAGAGGGAGATAATGTTGATGTTTCTTTTAACATTAGAGGAAATGAGTATAACGGAAGATATTTTGTAAATCTTCAAGCTTGGAAAGTTGAAGCTGCTGGAAGTGCTCCAATTCCTGCACCACAACCTGTTACTCCTGATACAGCATTAGATGCTGCTGAAGATGATGGTGATTTACCATTTTAATTAAAAACATTTTCTAAAAAAGGCAAGATTTTAATCTTGCCTTTTTTTTTGTTTCGCTATTTATTGGTACAAAAAAATCCCATTGGAATTTCCAATGGGATTTTTTTAATCTAAAGATTTATTAATCTTTTAAACTGAAGCCTTAACAACTGGAGCTGCCGCCATGATTTCTTCATTAGCGTTATCTGCAAACTGCTCAAAGTTTTTGATAAATTGTTCAGCTAAATTATTCGCTTTAACATCGTAAGCATCTTTATCTTCCCATGTGTTTTTAGGACTTAAAACTTCATCTGGTACATTTGGACATGTTGTAGGCATTGCCAAACCAAATATTTCGTGGTTGGTGTAAGCAACATGGTCTAATTCACCTTCAAGAGCAGCTGTAATCATAGCTCTAGTGTATTTTAAACTCATACGTTTTCCTGTACCATAAGCACCACCTGTCCAACCAGTGTTAATTAGCCAAATGTTAACATTGTTTTCAGTCATTTTTTGACCTAACATTTCTGCATATTTAGTTGGGTGTAAAGGTAAGAAAGGAGCTCCAAAACAAGCAGAGAATGCCGTTACTGGTTCAGTAATTCCAGCTTCAGTTCCCGCAACTTTTGCAGTGTACCCCGAAATAAAGTGATACATTGCTTGCCCTTTTGTTAACTTAGAGATTGGAGGTAATACTCCAAAAGCATCAGCAGTTAAGAAGAAAATATTTTTAGGTGTAGTTCCTATGCTACCTTCTTGTATATTATCAATATGGTGAATTGGGTAGCTGACACGTGTATTTTCTGTTTTTGATTTATCGTGAAAATCAACAGTAGAAGTGTTTTCTAAAAAGTTGATATTCTCTAAAATAGCACCAAATTTAATGGCATCCCATATTTGAGGTTCTTTTTCAGCACTTAAATCAATACATTTAGCATAACACCCTCCTTCGAAGTTAAACACAGTACCATCTGCCCATCCGTGCTCATCATCTCCAATTAATTTACGGTTTGGATCAGCCGATAACGTTGTTTTTCCAGTACCTGATAACCCAAAGAATACAGCAGTATCACCGTCTTTACCTACGTTAGAAGAACAGTGCATTGACAATACATTTCTTTCGTGAGGTAAAATAAAGTTTAATACAGAGAAAATTCCTTTCTTAATCTCTCCAGTATATCCAGTACCTCCAATAACAATCATCTTTTTGGTAAAGTTAATGGCAGCAAAGTTGTGCTGGCGAGTTCCATCTGTTTCTGGGTTGGCATAAAAACCAGGGGCATTAATGATCGTCCATTCTGGATTGAAATCGTTTAACTCCTCTTGAGTTGGTCTTAAAAACATGTTTGAAGCAAACTGATTAGACCAAGGATATTCATTAATAACTCTGATGTTTAATTGGTGATTTTTATCAGCACAAGCATAAGCATCTCTAACAAAAATATCTCTATTTTGTAAATATGCAGTAGCTTTCGCCAATAGGTTGTCAAAGTGTTCAGGAGTCATTTTAATGTTGATATCTCCCCACCATACCGCATCTTCAGTTTTGCTGTCAGCAACAATAAAACGATCTTTAGGAGATCTTCCTGTGAATTCACCTGTGTCAATTGCTAAAGCTCCAGAGTCAGCTAAGGCTCCATGACCTCTTAAAATAGATTCTTCAACAAGTTCAGCAGGAGTTAAATTCCAAAATGCATTGGCTACATTACCCAACCCTAGCTCTGGTAAATTAGCTGTTGTTGGTTTTATTCCAAATTCATTCATTATAATTTTTTTTAGTTTTTAGAACACAAAAATACAATATCTCAACTTTTAAGTCATATTGTTTTGAAATACTTTTACACTTTTGTTGTGAATTATTAAAAATTAAGGATAAAAACTTCTTTTATAAAGCTTTAATAAGGCTTATTGGGTATTTGAGAATAAAGAATTTTATTGGAAAGGCTATAAAAACAAAAAACTTCAACATCTCAATGCTGAAGTTTTTTTGATGAATGGTTTGCTTAATTTCTCAATTTATAGTTTACAGGAATTGTATATTTTACTTTAACCGTTTTTCCTCTTTGTTTACCAGGTTTCCATTTTGGCATTTTCTTTATCACTCGAATAGCTTCTTTATCCAAATGTTTATTTTTTCCTTTTTCTAATTCTACATTAGTAACATTTCCATCTTCGTCAATGATAAAACTGATAAAGACTCTTCCTTGAACACCATTATCTCTACAAATGGATGGGTAGTGAACATTTTTTGAAATAAATTTCATCATGGCTTGAGGTCCTCCAATAAACTCTGGCTTTTCCTCAACAGCAGCAAAAGGAAGTGTTGGGTCTACAAGTACAATATCCTTATCATCACCTTCAAAGTCAGGTAATTCATTATCAATATCAAAACCAGTTTTTGGATTTGGGTTAGGGTTGGGGTCTGGCGTAGGATTAGGTTTGGGAGTAATAGGAGGGGTAGGTTCTGGTGTAACAACAACAGGTCCTTTTTTAGCCATGCGCTGACGGTTTGCAGATGAGCTACTTTTAGGTGCTGGTTTCACAACCATTACTTCATTAATAGGCTCAAATAAGTCCTCATCTCCTAAAGCACTAATAGGTTGTATTCGAACATCACTTTTTAACCATTCAAAAGATTCTAGTGTAATTCCAAAGGCGAAAATAAGCCCAACTAATAGTAACGTTGGACGTTTAGATTCCAAGTTTGCTGTTTTACTTTTTTTTAATTCCATAGCATTAATTTTTATTGATTTTTAATGCTTGAAATAGTGCAAGAATTAGCCCAAACCTTAACAGATTTTTAACAAGTGAATAAACGGTTAGTTTTGTTATTTAACGGTTTTTAACAAAAAATAACGGTAGGTTTTAGAAATAAAAGAGGAGTAAAAACAACGAATAATAGTTGTAAATCTTACGATAAATCTTTCTTGATGATGTCTGGACGCCTTTCTTTTGTCCTTTTTTCAGCTTGTTCCATTCGCCAGTTTTCCACTTTGTTAGGATCTCCACTCAATAAAATCTCAGGAACTTTATGTCCCTCATAATCTGCTGGACGAGTGTAGACAGGAGGGGCTAATAAATCGTCTTGGAAAGAATCCGTTAAGGCAGAAGTTTCATCATTTAAAACTCCAGGGATTAATCGAATAATACTATCAGCTAAAACCGCAGCAGCCAACTCTCCACCAGATAATACATAGTCGCCAATAGTTATTTCTTTAGTTATAAATAAGTCTCTAACACGTTGATCCACGCCCTTATAATGTCCGCAGAGAATAATAATGTTTTCTAAGGATGACATTTGATTACTAATGGTTTGAGTTAGTCGTTCTCCATCAGGAGTCATGTATATCACTTCATCATAAGTTCTTTCCGATTGCAGTTGTTTGATACAATCTGCTATCGGTTGAATAGTCATCACCATTCCAGCCCCACCTCCAAAGGCATAATCATCAATCTTACGATGTTTATTGGTGGTATAGTCCCTTAAATCATGAATTTTAACCGTAACCAATCCTTTGGTTTGAGCACGTTGTAAAATAGAATCCGCAAAAGGACTTTCTAAAAGCGATGGTACAGCAGAAATAATGTCTATTCTCATAATTGGCAAAGATAAACAACTTCTAATTATAAAATCATATCTGAATACTTAAGAATCGTTGAGTAGCCTCTTTCTTTAAAATAACTAATTGATGTATCATTTCCAGTAACAAGGATAAAATCACCTCCCCAAGCTCCTAATGATTTGATAACTCCATCTTTATAATCACTAAAAAGCTGCTCTGTAATAGTGGGAACTCCTAAAACTTTTGATAAAATTACTTCATGTTGTGTAATGAGCTCTTCAAACTCGGCAAGTGTTGGAGTAGTAATAATTTGATGGGTTATTAAGCTGATGTCTTTTACTGCCTTATTGATCGTTTTCGGATCTTTATTTTGAAGGTACTTTTTTATTTCGTTATAACTACTTTGCTTTTGATTAAGGTGAATAAAGTAAAGCTGTTCTTTATAGGGTGGTATAAAGTTAACAGTTGTAACTCGTGGATTTTGATTGTTAATCAAATAGGTTACTGGTAAATTGTTTTGAGCAGATGCAATATCATAACCGCTGCCATTAAAAACACTAAAGTGGAGTGTAAAAGGATTAATTGAAAACCATTGAGCAATGTTGTTAATTAATGTGGAACTACTTCCTAATCCCCAATTTTGAGGAAATTCTAATGTTGTTTTAACAATGTAATCAAAGTCAATTGATAGTTGAGTTGGATGAAGTTGTAATGCTGCATTTAGAATCCGGTTAAGATTTTGAGCTATAGCATTATCAGAATGAGTTGTTAGCTTTCCTTCACTGAGTTGAAATGTGCCTTTGAACCAAACTTCTTGTTCATTAGAATAGCTGGTCCATTCTATACCTCCATTACCTTTTTGGGTTTGAACAGAAAGAGATTGCCCAAATTGAGTAGGTAACGTCAGAACCAATGCATTATCGAGCGCTAAATATTCGCCCGTAAGCATTAATTTTCCATTGCTTCTATACGATTTTACTTCCACTCTTTTGATGTGCGATATACAGAACCTCTAAAGAAAGCTACTTTTTCATTGTTCTGATTCGTAATGGTTATACTATAAATACCTATTCTGTTGGTTAAGCTCAGTTCTTCAGCTTCAGCAATTAATGTGTCTCCCACATTGGTAGATTTAGTATGAGAGATCGAAGTTTCAACGGATAACGATTGCCTTCCATAAGAATTTGAGGCCAAAGCTAAACAAGTATCTCCTAGAGAATAGGTAATTCCTCCATGAGTAATTCCAAAGCCATTGAGCATTTCTTTTCGTACTTCCATTTGAATTTTACAATACCCTTCTCTAATCGCTAGTACTTCAATTCCTAACCAATCACTAAACCAATCTTCTTTTAAAAGGTTGTTGATAACGATTTCAGGTTTAGTAGCTTCTTTTTCCATGTTATAATGATAAATTAATGATTGACAGCAGCGCTTACAAAACTCAAAAATAAAGGATGGGGATTAATTACAGTACTTTTATATTCTGGGTGGAATTGAACGCCAACAAACCAAGGATGATTAGTGATTTCAACTATTTCAACTAAGTTGTTTTCAGGGTTAATCCCACTAGCTTTCATCCCATTTGACTCAAAGTCTTTTAGGTATTTATTGTTAAACTCAAAACGGTGACGATGTCTTTCTGATATTTCTGTTGTCTGGTAAACGTTAAAAGCCGTTGTATGTTCTTTAATTGTACAAGGGTAAGCTCCCAAGCGCATGGTACCTCCCATATCACTGATGTTCTTTTGTTCTTCCATCATCGCTATTACAGGATTTAATGCCGATTTTTTTATCTCAACGGTGTGGGCATCTTCCAGCTTAAGAACATTTCGAGCAAATTCTATCACAGCGCATTGCATTCCTAGACAAATACCTAAGAAAGGAATCTTATGCTCTCTAGCATATTTAACCGCTTGTATTTTCCCCTCAATACCTCTTGTTCCAAAACCAGGTGCTACAAGTATACCAGATAACCCTTTTAATTCATCTTCTATATTTTCAGCAGTTAAATCATCAGATGCAATCCATTTCAAATTAACTTTACATTCTTTAGCTGCTCCAGCATGAATAAAAGCTTCAGAAATTGATTTGTAAGAATCTTTTAACTCTACATACTTACCAACAAGTCCAATCTCAATTTCTTGTTTAGGGTTTTTATGGTGATGTAAAAACTCTTTCCATTTACTCAAGTCAGTTGTTGAATTAGGTGGCATTTTTAAATGCTTTAAAACAACCTCGTCTAATTTCTCTTCTTGCATTAAGAGTGGAACATCATAAATTGTATCAGCATCAATAGATTCTATTACAGAAGATAATTCAACGTTACAAAAACGAGCAATTTTGGTTCTAATATCTTTATTTAGTGCGTGTTCTGTTCTACAAACTAAAATGTCTGGTTGCACACCATATTCTAACAATGTTTTAACAGAGTGCTGAGTAGGTTTTGTTTTTAGCTCTTCAGAAGCTGCTAAATAAGGAATAAGCGTTAAATGGATAAATAAAACTTCTTCATGTTGTTCCCATTTTAATTGTCGAATAGCTTCTATAAATGGTAAAGATTCAATATCTCCAACAGTACCTCCAATTTCAGTGATGACAAAATCATAAGCCCCCTCGTTTCCAAGAATTTGGATATGTTCCTTTATCTCATTGGTAATGTGTGGGATCACCTGAACCGTTTTTCCTAAATATTCACCTTTACGCTCTTTAGAAATTACTGATTGATAGATACGACCAGTAGTAACATTGTTAGCTTGAGATGTAGGAACATTTAAAAAACGCTCGTAATGTCCTAAATCTAAATCAGTTTCTGCACCATCTTCAGTGACATAGCATTCACCATGCTCATAAGGGTTTAGAGTACCTGGATCAATATTTAAGTAAGGATCTAATTTTTGAATGGTAACAGAATAGCCTCTCGCTTGTAGAAGCTTAGCTAATGAAGCCGATATAATTCCTTTACCTAATGAAGATGCAACCCCTCCGGTTACAAAAATATACTTCGCTGATTTTGACATGCCCGTATTTTAAAAAGATATAATATATGTGTAATTCTAATACGGGTCGTAAAGTTAATCATAATAATTGGTTTTAAAGGAGGAAACACTTAAAAAGACTTATTAACAATTCAGAAAAAACTAAAGTATCTTTTTGAATCTCAAATCATTTCAATTATTTTTGTACTGTTGAGATGATTATATTTTTTAGAATATTACTGGTGTATGCAGGTATGGTAACTTTTTTACATGCTATTATTCCTCATAGCCATCATATTGATGAGCTTGCATCAGCTCATGAGCATGGTCATCATCATCATCATGAAAAAAGTTTATTCGATATTTTAGAGTTAGCCTTTCATAATAGCCAAAGTTTTGGCGCTACAGATTCATTCATTATCGATGAAAATTTTAATCAAGATCATTATACAATTCAAGAGCCATTGTTATTAAAATGGTTAAGAGAACAAGAGCTATTTGTTTATTATACAATAACTTATCTAGAAGTAGTTGGAAGTTCTTCTTATTCTGGGTTTATTGAAGAACTCCGGGGACCTCCAAATCATATTGTATAATTACTCCATTTTTTATAAGAGCATCAACTAGCTTATTAGTTGTGTAATTATACATACCATCACGTGTTATTTCTAGCGTTATATTCTATTTAGGGTGTTCTTTATAGGGATATAATGCCATTTTCTAGGATGAATATTTATTCAAATATTCCATCACTTATTTTATAGTTATTATGATAGATAAACTAATCGCTTTTTCCATAAGGAATAAGTTAATTATAGGAGTATTTATCTTGGGGTTAATAGGCTGGGGAAGTTATTCTTTAAAGCAAATACCCTTAGACGCTATTCCTGATATTACCAATAACCAAGTTATGGTAATTACACAAGCTCCCTCTTTAGCGACACAAGAGGTAGAGCAATTGATAACATCACCAATTGAAATTTCGTTTTCAAATTTGCCAGATGTTGTCGAAATAAGATCCGTCTCTCGTTTTGGTATTTCTGTGATTACAGTAGTATTTGAAGAGGATGTTGATACATATTTAGCAAGGCAACAAATAACAGAACAGCTAAAACTCATTGAAGAGACTATTCCCCAGCACTTTGGAACTCCTGAGTTGGCTCCTGTAACTACTGGGCTAGGAGAGGTATTCCAGTATATATTACACACCGAACCTTCTTATGATACCCTATACAATGCGATGGATTTGCGTACAATGAACGATTGGATTGTCAAAAGACAATTAGCAGGGACAAAAGGAGTGATTGAAGTAAATGGTTGGGGAGGCCAATTAAAGCAATATGAAGTGGCTGTATCTACAGCTAAATTGAAGAGTTTTGATTTGAGTATTCAAGACATTTATACAGCACTCAATCAAAATAATGAAAGCTCTGGTGGAGGATATATTGAAAAACAATACCATACCTATTTTATTCGAGCCAATGGAAGAGTTCAAACATTGGATGATATAGCTTCTATTGTCGTGGGATATAGAGAAAATGTTCCTATTCTAGTTAAAGATATTGGAGAAGTCAAGTATGGAAGTGCCCCAAGATTTGGAGCAATTTCATGGAATGGGAAAGGAGAAGTTGTGTCTGGACAAGCATTAATGTTAAAAGGCGAGAATTCTTATGCCGTAGTTAATGCAATAAAAGAGAAATTAGAGACCATACAAAATTCACTGCCTGAGGGAGTTGTTTTAGAGCCATTTATGGATCGTTCTGGATTGATAGAAAGAGCTATTGGAACAGTAACCAAGAATTTAATAGAAGGCGGCTTAATCGTGGTGTTTATTTTGGTGTTATTATTGGGGAATTTTAGAGGCGGATTAATTGTAGCCTCTGTGATTCCTTTAGCTCTATTGTTTGCTTTGGGCATGATGAATTTATTTGGTGTTTCTGCTAATTTAATGTCTTTGGGGGCAATTGATTTTGGATTAATTGTAGATGGAGCAGTTATTATTGTGGAAAGTATTGTTCATCGTTTAAATCAACGAGCAGAGAAAGAAGTATTTACCCAAGAGGAAATGAATGAGGAAGTAAGAAGTTCGGCAGTTAAAATAAGAACCTCAGCAGCTTTTGGTGAAGTCATTATTTTAATTGTATACATTCCTATCATGGCCTTGGTTGGAATTGAGGGAAAAACATTTATACCCATGGCGCAAACGGTAAGCTTTGCAATTTTAGGAGCATTAATATTGTCTTTGACTTATGTGCCGATGATGTGTGCATTGTTTTTAAGTAAAAGAAAATCGAAAAGGATCTCAGTAGCTGATCGAATCATTGCTGTTTTACAAAAGTTATATGAGCCTGTATTGAAAGTAGTGTTAAAGATTAAACTGATAGTTATAGCAGGGATTTTAGTCTTGTTTTTTGCAAGCGTGTATACATTTAATCACCTTGGAGGAGAATTTATTCCAACTTTAGAAGAGGGAGATTTTGCATTGCATCAAATTTTACCTCCTGGGAGTTCTCTATCTCAAAGTGTGGCTATATCAACAAAAATACAACGACAATTATTAAGCGATTTTCCGGAGATAGAGCATGTTGTAACGAAAATAGGAAGTGCAGAAGTGCCAACAGATCCCATGCCAATGGAAGTGGGAGATGTGATGGTGAAAATGAAACCTAAACAAGAATGGCAGTATCAAACGAAAGAAGAAATGTTTGAGGCTATGCGAAAATCGCTTGCTGTGATTCCAGGCGTTCAGTATGAATTTACACAACCTATTCAGATGCGATTTAATGAGTTGATTTCTGGGGCTAGAGAAGATATTGCAGTGAAGATATATGGTGAAGATTTAATAGAGCTTTCTGAAAAAGGCAAAAAAGCAGAAGAGCTAATTAAAAAAGTGTCTGGAGTTGCAGATGTAAAAGTTGAACAAGTAACAGGCCTTCCTCAGATATCTGTAGATTATAATCGGTCTAAAATAGCTCAATATGGAATAACCATTAATCAAGTGAATCAAATCATTGAAACAGCTTTTGCAGGTGGGATAGCAGGAGTTGTTTTTGAAGGAGAAAGAAGGTTTAATCTAGTGGTTCGTTTACAAGAAAAGGAGCGTAATAGTATTAATGATGTTCGAAATTTATTAATTCCAATTTCTGAAAAAGCCCAAATTCCTCTAAAGGAAATCGCAACAGTTGAATTTAAAAAGGCTCCAATGCAAATATCAAGAGAAAACTCTAAAAGAAGAATCACTGTTGGTGTAAATGCTAAAGTTCCAGATATTGAGGGAGTTGTAACAGCCATTGATGAGGTGTTGCAAGCAGAGTTAAAGTTAAAACCTGGTTATTATATAGAGTATGGCGGACAGTTTGAAAACTTACAAAAAGCATCAAGCCGATTAATGATTGCTGTTCCTATCGCTTTATTATTGATTTTTATTTTATTGTACTTTACATTTAGGTCAATAATCCAAGGGTTGTTAATCTTTACAGCTATACCACTTTCGGCCATAGGAGGAGTTTATGCTTTGTACATAAGAGAACTGCCTTTTAGTATTTCAGCTGGGATAGGTTTTATTGCTCTTTTTGGTGTAGCTGTTCTTAATGGAATAGTGTTAATAGGTTATTTTAATCAACTAAAATCAGAGGGGGTTGATGATGTTACCGAACGTATAATTGAAGGAACTAAAGTGAGGTTACGACCTGTATTGATGACTGCATTGGTTGCGGCGTTAGGGTTTTTACCAATGGCTGTATCGGTTAGTGCTGGTGCTGAGGTACAAAAACCTTTAGCAACAGTTGTAATTGGAGGGCTACTTAGTGCAACAGTATTGACGCTGTTTATCTTACCAATTCTGTATAGTTGGACAGAAAAACCTAGACCAAGTGTGTTTAATTATAAAAACATTACAGGAATATTAATATTATTGGTTGGTACAACGTACAGTCAAGAAAATGTTGTTGAGTTAGATCTCAATAAAGCAGTTAAGATAGCGAAAGAATATCATCCCATTTTAAAAGCTGAACAACTAAAAATAGAACAGCAAAAAGCTGTTAACCGAGCTAATTTTCAATTTGAAAAAACCTCAGTTGATTTTAATTATGGACAAATCAATAGTTCGTTAATGGATTATCAAATTGCTATAGCTCAAAGTTTTAAATTCCCATCTTTTTATCAACAAATTGGAGCATATAATAACGCAAGTTTAACAGTTGCTGAACAAAAGAAAGGATTAGTAGCAATTGACTTAGAATATAGAATAAGAAAATTATATATGGAGTTACTTGCTACAAAGGAGGGGATAAAAAATACTGAACAGTTGTTGACTTATTATGATGAATATTTGACCATCGCTCAAAAAAGATTGGAAGCAGGAGAAGGGACAGCGATAGAGCATTCCAGTGTAGCAATGGAAAAATTCAAGATGCAGGCTGCATTAAAAAACTTAAGAAAAAGTTACGATGGATTATTAAATCAGTTAAAATTAGATTTAGGGATTACTGCTACCATAGAATTAACTGAAAATAAGTTAGAGCAAATTAGACTGGATGCGCTTGATACTTTGGTTAAGAGTTTACCAGTAGTTCAGCTAGCAGAGCAAGAGGTGATGTTAAATAAGTTAGGAGTAAAAGTTGAACGCTCAGCTGCTCTTCCTGAACTTTCTTTAGGCTACTTTAATCAACAAATTGATGGAGTAGTCGGTTTAGAAGGGATTAGTGTAGGTTTAAAGATTCCGCTCATCTATCAAACAGGAAAAGGGAAAATTCAAGCAGCAAAACTTAGAGAGGAAATTTCTTTTCAAGAATTAAAAAATAAAGCGTTGTCATTAAATAAACTACTAACAAAAGAGTTCGCCATAGCAGAACAACAGTCCACTCTAATCAGTTTTTATGAAGAAGAAGGAATGCCAATAATAGTCAATTTGGTGAAAGCTAATAGAAAATTGCTCCAAGAAGGAGAAACGAATTATATCACTTACTTAAATGCTTTAAGGGAGCTTAATACTATTCAACAAGAACAGTTGAATTTAATAAAAACCTATAATGAGAGCATTTTAAATATACAGGTACTAACAGGTACTTTTTAAATCAAACGAGAAATGAAATATATACAGCTATTAATCACAACTGGAGTTTTACTTTCCAGTTGTTTAGAGAACAATACTTCCCCAAAAAATGACCATAATCATAACCATGAAAACCATGGACATCACGAAGAAAATAGCCTTGTAGAATTGACAGAAGAACAGTTGAAACTCATGCAAATTGAAGTTGGAGTTCCAGAGGAACGGTACATTTCAACTTCAATAAAATCAACTGGAGTATTGGAATTACCACCTCAAAATAAGGCCAGTTTAAGTGCAATAGCTGAGGGGAGAGTAAAATCAATACATGTTACAGAAGGTGTAGCTGTTAGAAAAGGAGAAGTCTTAGCTTTAGTCGAAAATACTACTTTTATAGTGTTACAACAAGAGTATTTAACACTCAAACAAAAAGGAGAAGTACTGAGGCAAGATGTAGAACGAAAGACTCAGTTACAAAAAGATAGCATTGTTGCCCTCAAAGTTTTACAAGAGGTTATTGGAGCGTATGAAAATAATCAAATAAAAATAAAAGCATTAATTGCGCAAATGGACTTATTAGGAATCAATAGAGAGAAGGTGGATGAAGGGAAAATAGTTAGTCATATTCCAATTAAAGCTCCAATCAATGGCTATGTTCGAGTTATTAAAATCAACATGAATGCATACGTTCATCCAGGAGATGTGTTGTTTGAAATAGTTGATAATGAGCATTTGCATATAGATTTAATGGTTTTTGAAAAGGATATACCTTTTATTAGAAAAGGACAGCGTGTTACATTTTCAATGGCTCAATTTCCTAATAAAATATATGAAGCATCTGTTTTTGCTGTGGGAAAAGCGCTGGAAGAAGAACAAAGGGCGATGCGAGTTCATGCAGAATTAATCGAAGAATATCATTCTTTATTACCAGGAATGTATGTAGATGCTACAATTCATTTTGGTAGCAAAAAGGAGTTAGCTATACCTACAGATGCTTTTGTAGAAGAGAATGGAATGTTCTATGTTTTTATCAAAAAGGGGAATCATCAAAAAGGGGTTTATACCTTTAATAAAGTAGCAATCTCCAAGGGGAAAACGTATGGAGGATATAGTGCTGTTAAGTTATCTGAAAAATTGAAAGTAGACTCAGAAATAGTCACCAAAGGAGCGTTTTATCTTCTTGCTGAACAGAATAAAGAAGCATTTGAACATTCTCATTAAACAAGTAAAATCAAGAATAATGCAACTAATTTTATATATTTGGCGTCAATCTACGAGAAAAGAATAAATAATTATGAAAAAGCTACTACTACTACTGCTACTTATACCTTTTAGTTTTATTACAAGTTGGGCCTCACATATTGTAGGAGGAGATATAAGTGTACAATGGCAATCCCAAAATAACTATACCATTACAGTTAGAGTGTATAGAGATTGTGAAAATGCTTTAGTTTCTATGCCTAGTGACGTTGAGGTTGGGATATATGAAATCGGAACGAATAATCAAATAGCTACCTATACAATCAATAGGACAACACTAAACAATAACTTAAGTTTTGGAGATGCTTGTTATACACCTACAGATATCTGTGTAGATGAGGGTATTTTTGTTTCAAATACTATAACAATTCCAGATTTTGCTGCAGGTTATTACCTTTCTACTCAACTCTATGCAAGAAATAGTATTATCGATAATATTGATAGTCCAGGTTCTACAGGAATGACATTTTTTGCCGAAATTCCAGACCCAGCCTTTGGGCAAAATTCTTCTCCAGATTTTGGAGCGTACCCTTCTGATGCTTATTTATGTGTAACTGGAGTCAAAGAGTTTTCATTTAACCTAACTGATGCAGATGGCGATTCATTAGTGTATTCATTGGTAGATCCTTTAGCTTCAATTGGGACATCTGATGGAACAAACGCAGGAAGTGGAGCTTATCCTTATTACTCATCTATTACTTGGGATACAGGATTCAGTTTAGCGAATATTTGCGGAGGTTCTCCAGCAATGTCAATTAATAGTCAAACAGGCGTGATTACTGCTGCACCAAATGTAATAGGTGTATATGTATTTGCGGTGAGAGTTGAAGAATATCGAAATGGCGTAAAAATTGGAGAGGTAAGAAGAGATGTTCAGTATGCTTCATTGGCATGTACATTAGATACGCCTCCTACAATAGATTTAGAAGATACAGTAGATGTATATGTCGCTTCTTCTATTTGTATAGATGTAATGTCTTCAGATTCTGATGGAACAGACACCATTTATTCGCAAGTTTTTTCTGATGATTTTGATGTAAATGGTACCTATGTAGCTCCAGATACATTGAATAACAATCTTTATTATTTAAATTATGGAGGGAATGATACCTTATGGATTAATCATTTAGATACCGTAAATAATGTATATGAGGGAATAGGAGAAATTCCTTTAAGATACTGTTGGACAGCATCCTGTTTGGATGTCGATTCTATTTATCACTTGAATATCTTGTCTTATTCTTTAGGTTGTTCAGGGTCTGATACTACAGAAAAAGATGTAGCAGTAAGAGTTGTATATAATCCGTTGCCTTTTGAACTGAATGTACCTAGTAACCTTTTTGTTTCCTATTCAAATGAATTATGTTTTGATGTGTTAACGCAAGATACTGCTGGGACAGGAGAAATACTTTCGCTTAAACCACTTTCTTCTAACTTTGATCACCTTGGTTCTTATGTTGCGCCTAGTCAATTAAACGGTCAAAGTTATTATGCTCCATTTATGGGACAAGATACCATGTGGATTAATAACCATAGTTACGATGGGAATGGAACGGTTTCGGCTATAGGAAATGTTCCAATTAAGTATTGTTGGACACCAAATTGTGATGATGTATTTCAAACGGAATTTGATATAGAATACCAAGCTTCAATTACACTGTGTGAAATACATAGTCAAAACAAAACAATGCATGTAACAGTAGAACCGCCTCAGGGAGAAGTAAAACCTGTAGCTAATGTGTTTACCCCAAATGGAGCAGATGGTAATGATTATTTTAAATTAGATGGAACGAGTGATCCTTGTTATGATGTGATGGATATTGAAATTTTTAATAGATGGGGTAAAAAAGTCTTTGAAAGTACTGATCCGCATTTTAAGTGGGATGGAAAGCATCATAAAACTGGATTAGATTGTGCTGAAGGGGTTTATTATGTGATTATTGATGGAACTTATGGAAGTCAATACGATTTACAAGGTAACAGAATTCCAAATGTTGTAAGAGATCAGTTTACAGTCTATTTAATGAGGTAAAATTAGATAAAAGAGAAAAGTGTATCTATATATAACTTTAGGATTATTCTTAGCTCTTTTAGCATTATTTTGCTATGCCATATTTAGAATTTTTTATGCTTATGCATTAAACTATTATATCAAGTGGAAATGTTCTAAATATAAAGTAAATACGTACGCTCCAATAAAAAACGAGAAATCAAATGTAAAGTTTTGGTTCAACAAGTCTTTTTATGATTATCAATACGTCTATTACCTTTCACCTTTTAAGCAAAACTTATGGGGTGTTTCAATACTAAAAAACAAGTCCTTTAATAGGTATCTTTCTATTGATCAATTTAATGTAATAGTGGTATTGGCTTCGTTTCATTTGGTTACTATAGACCAAAAGTTTACTGTTAAGGAATTGAAACATATCGATAACTTCTTTAGTACGTTTTTGAATAAGAATAAAAAGGATGACTTAATATGGTTATTAGGTTTGTACAAAAAGAATAATATTAACTTATCACGTGAAAAACGAGATAATTCAACTTTAAAAGCCTTGGTTAAAGGAGCGAATATTTATTTTACAACACAACATAAATATACTTTGCTTTATTATTTGTTTGAGCTTGCAGAAGCTGATAAAGCCATTGAGAATAAAGAATTGAAATTTATTTTTAGTTTAGGACAAAATATAGGGCTTTCAAAGCAAGACCTTAACTCGATTACTTCATTATACTTTAGTTCATATATACCGTTTCCCGAAGCTAAGAGCTCAACTCAAACAGAGAAAGAAAAAACAACTTATTCTAGTCATAAAACAGTATCCAATTATATTGCTCAATCAAAATTGCAAAATGCCTTGTCAATATTTAACTTAGAAGAGTCAGCTACTTTTGAGGAGATTAAAGCCAAATATAGAAAGATGGTTAAAAAACATCATCCAGATCGCGTAGCTCATTTAGGTGAAGAGCATGTTAAAAAAGCAACAGCGCTATTTAAACAAATCACTGTAGCATACCAATATCTTGAACAAGTGAAAGGTTAAAATTAAAGTATGATAGTATTATTATTGATCTTTTTACTAGGAGTAGGTTTTAGTCTTTATTTCAATACCGTTGAAGAATATATTAGGACAGAGTCAATCAAGAATAAAATCAATACTTATTCTCGACAAAGTTCAATAAAAGATACAAACGTTCAGTTTTGGTATAAGAAATCATTTACAAAAGAGTTTCATAAATACATTTATGATCTTTCTCCTTTTGAGAGTAGTCTTTGGCTAGTTTATATGACTAATCGTAAAGCATTCAATAGGTATTTATCTATAGACCAGTTTAATGTAGTTGTTGTTCTTTCATCATTACATTTAGTCATGTTGGATGGTGTTTTTGCTAAAAAAGAGTTGCACCATATTCATAAATTTTATAAAAGTTTTTTAGATCAAGAAAAACATAGTGATTTAATATGGCTGCTAGGACTGTATAAAAGAAATAAAATTAGTGTTGTTACCAGAGTAAAAGAGAATTGGGTAATTGAAACTTTAATAGAAGGAATTAATCGTTATTTTTTAACTCAACATAAATATACTTTAATTTATTATTTGTTTGAGTTAGCTGAGGCTGATAGTCAAATTTCTAAAAAAGAATTAGCATTTATATTTCGTTTGGCAAATGGTATAGGACTATCAAAACAAGAATTAAATACCATTACCTCTCTATATTATAGTAATTATATTCCTTATCCTGAAGCTGGTTTTGCTCAACAAAAAAGCGAAAAGAAACAAGCGAATAATCGCCAAAAATCAAAAGGTAAAACACAGCGTATTGTAAAACAAACAAAATTAGAGAATGCTCTGTCAATCTTTAATTTAGATGATTCTGCTACTTTAGATGAGATAAAAGTAGCGTACAGGAAAATGGTCAAAAAACATCATCCAGATCGAGTGGCTCATTTAGGAGAGGAGCATGTCATAAAAGCAACTGCTTTTTTTAAACGGATTACCGTTGCTTATGAGTATTTAGAACGTGCAAAAGGGTAGCGGGTAATACTAGTTAATACCATTGTCGTACCAGTTACGTCTTCTTTGTAGTTTTAAATCTTGTAACATGGCTGATTTAACATTAATCTGTATACTGTAGCTTTGTAAATTACCAAAAGGAACCCAATGAAAAGCCATTTCCCAACAGTGTAAATCTCGTCGAATATCAATAGATGAAAAGCTAAACTGTTTATTGGTTATATCATAATTAGTAAGGTAATCAATCATCCAGTTTTCAGTAATCTTTAATTGTCCATTTACTCCAATCGTTTGGATTAATTGGAAAGGATCTTCATCATTAAACAGTTTACGGTAATTAATCTTATAGTCTAGACTGATTATCCAAGGAATATTAAAGTCTAAATATTGCTCTTTATTGTTGTTTATTTGGTCTAATTCGGCTTGAGAACCAGCTGAACTTCGATAATCTCCTTTCTTAGAAGTTTTGCTTTTAAAAGATAAATTCAAGGCGAAATCAGCATTAGTGAAAGTCCCCAGATCTCCATTGATATTGGTTTGGAAGACCTTTGTTCGGTTGCCTTCAGCATCATAAGCATAAGGATCTAAAATAGCACTAAATCTTGTGTTTAAGTTCTTGTATAGTTTAGTTCTTCCAGTAAAACGAATGACATCTAAGTTCATAGAATCTTTTAAGAAGTCATAGCCAGAAGTAAGCGTGAGGTTATCCAGTATACTTGTCTTTTTATATGGAGTTTTGGTAGAATCGTCTTCTAAATCTTTTTGTTTTAATTCAAGGGCATTAATTAAACTAAATCCAATTCTTCCCGATTCTCCACTAACTGGAGTACCGTATATTCCAGTTTGATATAAGTTCGCTGAGTTGAGCGTTCCGTTACTGTCCGATTGGTATTGATATTCGTATGAACTGTTAGGTCGATAGGAAGCATTGATACTTGGGGTAATACTGTGTCGAACAACACTTTCTTTTTTTCCTCTAATAAAATCAGCAAATTTATAGAAACCATAAATTTTGGTAGTTAGACCAGCTGAGAAACTTTGTGTAAAAGGCATTCCAAAAGTCTCGATAGTATCTGTAATGATCGAGTCGTTAATAGCATCATATCGTTTTTGGGTTTGCTCAAAATAATTATATAGATTGAAGTTATAATTAGGAGTTAAACTTACTTTTTTATTAAACATTCGAATAGAAGTAGCCGCTTTAATGTTGTGTTTAGCTCCATATTCGATATTATTAATTAGATCAGTAGTAGAGAAATTCCCATTTTCATCCATACTAGCATAAGTTCTGTTTTTGAAATTGACACTATAGGTCGTTCCTATTTGTTCGTACCAATAATCACTTCCTGTATGTGTTTTGGTAAATAGTTTCCCGATAAAGAAACGATTCATGTTATAACTGGCCTCCGGAAGCCTAAAGTTGATGGTGTTATTGAGACTGTTTTGGTCATGACTTAAATTGAGGTTTAAATTACTGTTTATTTTTCCCTTAAAACTTCTTCCCCAAGCGATGTTGGAGTTAAAAGTATTGGTCAAGGCATTTTGAGCAGTAATGTTGTTGTAATCATTGATGAGCTGACGTTGAGAACCTATATTTACAGTCCCATTAAAAGTAGAGTTTGGAATAGATTTTGGGTCTTGGTAATGTGTCCATCTTACAAATAATTGGTTGGATTTACTAAATGAGTCAAAGCCTTTCTCTCCATTAACAACTTGTAGGAATCTAATATTTAAGTTTCCATTATACTTATACTTGTTCTTATACTCAGCATTAAAACTTGTTCCCCAACTTCCTTTGGAGTAAATGTCTCCAGTTAGCATCAAAGCTAATTTGTCAGCAAGAGGTGAGAATTTCCCATTTTTCTTTTTTTGGAATTTATAATAATATCCTCCACCAGTTAAATAGAAACCTCTATCAGGTGAATTTCCATAGGTTGGTATAATGATACCATTAGTCCCGTATTTTTGATTAGGGAAATAGGCAAATGGAAGTCCCAAAGGGGTTGGAATATCAGCAATAAATAAGTTGACAGGACCAGATATAATTTTATCGTCAGGTTTAATAATGGCCTTTCTCAGTTTAAAATAATAATGTGGATGATCTAAGTCGCATGTTGTGTATAGTGCGGTGTCGATATGAATATCTCCACTAGATTGTCTTTTGACCTTATTACCATGAATATACCCTTCTCCCTCTTGCATTTTTACCTGATAGGTAATTCCACGTTTAGTTTCAAAATTAAACCCCAAACTATCTGCTTTAGTTTTTACATCTCCATCTGTTAATTCTGGAACACCAATTTTCTTTCCTAAAGAGTCTCTACAAAGTCTAGCTGTAACCTGTTGGGTTTTAAAATCAAACGCTATAAAGCAAGCTTTCAACTCAAAAGAACCATATTTAATGTGCGCTTGATTATAGAGGTACGCTTTTTGATTAACCATGTCTAAGTCAATGGAGTCCTCTGCATCATAAAATAAAGGACTTTCAAGTTCACTTTGAACAGTGTCTGGACTCGTTTGACTGTAGGATAAATTAGAATAGCTTATTAACAATGATACGAGTATAACAATGTATTTAAACACCAGTTTTGGGCAAGTATTTCTGTTAAATTTGTTATTTACTATGTTAATGTAAGCGTTCAAGTGATATTAAAATATTTAGTTATGGTAACGAACACAATCAAATATTATGCGAAGAAACGGATTTTTTCTATTTTTTTAGCATTTGTGGCGCTTCTGTTTTCAAATATTCTTTCTGCTCAAACAGGGATGGGGATCAAAACGGTAGTTATAGACCCAGGTCATGGAGGTAAAGATCCTGGAGCAATAGGAACCAATAAAGTAAAAGAAAAAGATGTTGTTTTAGCTGTTTCTTTAAAGTTAGGAGCTTTAATTAAGAAAAATTACCCTGATGTTAAAGTCATCTATACCCGTTCTACAGATGATTTTATTGGGTTAGCTGAAAGGGCAACTGTAGCTAATAAAGCTAAAGCAGATTTGTTTATTTCTATCCATTCTAATGTTGCAGGAAATTCGTCAGCAAGAGGCTTCGAAGCTTGGGTGTTGGGATTACATAAATCTGAAGCGGCTTTAAATGTTGCTAAATTAGAAAATTCATCCATTTTGATGGAGGATGGACATAGTAGTAAATATGAAGCGTTTGATCCATCAGACCCAGATGCTTATATTGGTTTGTCGATGAGACAAAATGTGTTTTTAGATCAAAGTTTAATGTTTGCTGATCAGATTGTTAAAGATGCTGTAAATACCATTCACGTGAAGAGTAGAGGAGTTAAACAGGCTGGGTTTGTGGTGTTGTATCGTACAACAATGCCTGCAGTATTAATTGAGTTAGGTTTTTTGTCTAATGCAGAAGAAGAAAAGTTTTTAGGAAACAAAGAGGGGCAAACAAAATTGGCAACAACAATATTTAATTCGTTTTCAAAATACAAAGCAAGAAGAGATAAAGTTGACGGGATTATTAGTACCCCTAAAATTATAGAGGCACCTAAAGAAAAAGAAACAACTGAAGCAGAAACCAAGACTTCAGTGGGAGAAAACTCGATAAAATTTCGAGTGCAAATAGCTACTTCCCAAAATAAAGTTGAAACAAAGTCGTATAATTTTAAGGGGATGAATGATGTAGATATGTATATTAGCGGAAAGTTTTATAAATACATTGTTGGAAACTATGAAACTGTTGAAGAGGCAAAGACGCGTCTAAGCAGTGTAAAAGAAAAAGGGTATACTTCGGCATTTATTATTGCTTTTGAAAATGGAAAGCGTATAAGTGTAAAAGAAGCAATAGCAAAGACAAAATAAAAATGAAATTTAAAAAAGAAATAATAGTAGGAATTGTTGCTTCAGTTGGAGTTACAGCTTTAATAGTTGGTTTTTTCTTCCTAAAAGGTCAAAATTTATGGGAAAAGAATCAACGTTTCTATGCTGTTTATGAACGAGCGGAGGGGTTAGTAACAGGAAATTCAGTGGTGAAAAACGGGGTCCCAATTGGGGTGCTAACAAGTGTAGGGTTATATCCTAATGACCCATCAAGAGTATTAGTAGAATTTGATGTAACTAACGAATGGATTAAAATTCCTAGAGGTTCAATAGCACAATTAGAGCCAGGAATGCTAGGTAGCCCTCAAATCAATATTTTATTTTCTGAGGAGACAACTAATTTCCATGAAAGTGGAGATACTATTTTTGCCAAAGCTAAACCAGGAGTTTTTGAAGAAATAAAAGTCCAAGTATTAGAACGAATCGATCCTTCATTATCTAAAATTAATAATGTAATTGCAACAGCAGATTCTTCTTTAGAAGTTATGTCGGCAGTGTTAACTAGAAATACAGGAAACTTAGATCAAAGTTTTGAGGGGATCAAAAATGCGATAATCAATTTTGAGAAAGTGTCGAAGAATTTAGATACGCTGATAGCAGGTTTCTCGGGGGCAAGAAACCAAATTTTTGCGACTTTAGAAAATGTACGTTCTATAACAGGGAACTTAAAAGAAAGTAATGAGGAAATAACTAAGACGTTGGCAAATGTTAGTGTTATTACAGATAGTATTGCTGCTTTAGATTTAGCAGGTACCTTAAATAAAGCTCAGGAATCGTTGGACAATGTCAATGCGATTTTGTATGAGTTAGAAAATGGAGAAGGAAGTTTAACGATGTTGCTTAAAGATTCTACCTTATACAATAATGTCAATGTTATGGTAGAAGAAGCAGGTCGTTTAGTTGAAAATATACAAGAACATCCAAATAGATACTTGCAATTTGCTGTCTTTGGTTCAAAAGACAAAGGAGTTAATTTAAGTTCTAGAGATGAAAAACTATTACGTAAATATGTAAAAGATAGTCTAAGGGAATTGTATAAGAATTAATTAATTCTAATCAGGTTATAAAAAACAAAAAGCCGAAAAGAATATTCTTTTCGGCTTTTTTGTTGGAAGCTGTATTAGATTTAAAACCTTCCAGCACTTTCAATTAAAGATTGAATAATTTCTAAAGAATGCATTAAAGCGTTTTGTTCAGATTCAACAAGATTTAATTGACCTGTAGAAGTAAATAAGTTGCCTTTGTTTTTAACACCACTTACAATAAATGATTGGTAAGTGTTAGCTGCAACTTCAAGTGGTTGAAGCTCCGATTGGAATTCTTGAGGAATTTTGTCATACGTAGCTTTTGGTGTCCAATACGCAAACATATTATTCGTTTTCATTAATTTTAGGGCTTCTCCGTTTAATTGTTGTGATTTCGGTAAACCATTACCGTCATTGTCGATTAGTAATTGTTCGTCATTCGTAACAATCAGTAAATCGCCTTTTAGCATATAAAAGACATTTAAAGGTTTAGCAGCTCTATCCGAGTACCTTGATTTAGGTTCTTGTAGCTCATAGTAGTTTCCTTTCTTACGGATAACGTCAGTTTGGTTCATTAACTTAATAATTTTGTCTCTTAATGCTTTATTTCCAATAGTCGCAAGACTAACAAATTCCGGTAATGTTTCTTTTTTGGTTTTTGTAGTTTCCACTCTATTGTAGTTTTCATCATAATCGTATGAAGTGTATTCTACTTCAAATTCTTTAATGTCAGTCAATGCAAATACAAAATCCCCCTGAATTAAATCAAATAGTTCTTCCTCATCGAAAAAAGTAAAACCTATTTCAGCAGCAGTACCTATCCATTCTTCTCCCAAATCCATGTTAGAAAGAATATTAATGTAGGTGTCTTTGTATATTTCATAAGCAGGCTCAGGATTTGCAGCAAAACCAGCTATCCCAATTAAGTTTTTCCCATCAATATACTTGTACATGGCTTTATTGAACTTCTTCTTATTCATTTCCTTTATTTGGTTTAAATAATGAGCTCCAACATGTTGTGTAGAGGTAATTTCGATGTCGTTAGTGTTAAAGTTCAATGCACCATAAGTGAAATTGTCTTTAAATAAGCTTAAGAAATTATCTGTTTTTTCAGTTTTATATGCTTTGAAATAAAAGTCAGTGTTTCCCCCCATAGCATTAATAAAATAGGAGATGTCACCTTTTTCAATAAGTGATTTTTTGTAATTAGTATTGTACTTTAAAGAATGTTGCGGATTAGTATTAAAAATACTATTTAAAACACTTTCTATTTTGGCTTTTTTCTCAGCTTCTTTCTTTTTAGCTTCAGCTTCTAAACGGTCTTGGTAGGATTCGTAATAGTTATCTTCAGTTGTTGTTTCTTCATTATAAGAATAAGAACGGTATCGATAAGGTATTTTGTAATCAATAAAGGTAACGATATCATTGTTCCATGCTAACAAAATGTCTTCATCTTTATAATAATGATAATTATTATTTAGAGTAATGAGTTGCTCTTTTTGATCAGTAGGAATAATGTTATTAATCAGTTGATCAAACTTAGCTTGATCACTTTTTGAAAAAATAAGGGCAGAATGATTAATGCTATCATTCATTCCAAATGTAAAAAAGTAATCTTTATTAGTACTTAAACCATAAGCATGACCATTACTAACCAAGGCACCAAAAATATTCTCAATCGTTAATCGAGGAGTAGGTTTGTAATTGTATTCGTAGTTATAATCATAGCTATCGTATGCTTTTTCAGCAGATTCCACTTCTTCAGTGGCTACTTCTACTTCCTCTTCAATAATTTCAGCTTTTATTTGAGGTTCTGGTTGAGGAGGTGGTGGTGGAATGACCATATCATCAACTTCTTCACGTAGAATTTCAACTTCAGCATCAGAAACACTGGTGTTTTCATCAATTAGAGCTTGTTTATAGTCAGCGATTAATCGATCAAATTGGTTAGTGATCGAGTCATACATTGCTAGTTTACTTAAATCACTGCTCTTAGCCGTAATTGAAGCTCCATCAAAAGTCACTACTGCAAATTCGTTAGTAGGAATATGTTCCAATAAATTGGATTGAGCATTGGTTATAATTGACCCAGTTGCTAAAATTGAAGTCAAAAAAAATGAAGTCTTTTTCATTCGAGATAATTAGTTTGTTTATAGACCAAAAGTAACAGTTCTTTGATAAAATATTGAATTTCTATGAGTTAATTTATTAGCTAGCGAAAAACTTTAACAATTGTTAATAAAAATAGCACGGATAAGCTTAGTGATTTCAAATCGTAATTTTATATTTGTGAATCTTAATTAAGATAATGGCAGAAGATCAATTCATAGTATCAGCAAGGAAATATAGACCATCGACATGGGAAAGTGTTGTAGGGCAGTCGAATATTACGGATACACTTCAACATGCAATTGATACTGGTCATTTAGCTTCGGCTTATTTATTTTGTGGTCCTAGAGGAGTAGGAAAGACGACTTGCGCTAGAATCTTTGCAAAAACAATCAATCAACAAGAGGGAGGAGATTTAGAAGAAGACTTTTCATTTAATGTCTTTGAATTGGATGCGGCTTCAAATAACTCTGTTGATGATATTCGATCAATTACAGATCAGGTTAGAATACCACCGCAAACAGGTAAATACAAAGTCTATATCATTGATGAGGTTCACATGTTATCTCAAGCAGCTTTTAATGCTTTCTTAAAAACATTAGAAGAGCCGCCTCCACATGCGATATTTATTTTAGCTACTACAGAGAAGCATAAAATTATTCCTACGATATTATCACGTTGCCAAGTTTATGACTTTAATCGTATTACGATCAAAGACATTGCCAATCATTTGAGTTGGATTGCTGAGCAAGAAAATATCAAGGCAGAACCAGATGCACTGCATGTCATTGCTGAAAAGGCTGATGGGGCACTAAGAGATGCTCTTTCTATTTTTGATCAAATTGTAAGTTATTGTGACGACAATATAACCTATGATGCAGTAATTAAAAATTTGAATATTCTAGATTATGAATATTACTTTAAATTAACTGATGCTTTATTAGGTAATAAGATTCATGAAGCTTTATTAGTTTTCGATGAAATTCTAGACAATGGTTTTGATGGCCATAATTTTATTGTAGGTTTAGGTGGACATTTTAGAAATTTATTAGTTTGTAAAGATGCCATTACACTCAGACTATTAGAAGTTGGGGATAATATCAAGTTAAAGTATAAAGAACAGTCAGCAAGTGCATCAGCGCACTTTTTGGTGGATGCCTTAAAAATAACAGGAGATGCTGATGTTCATTTTAAAGCAGCTAAAAACAAACGACTTCATGTTGAATTGGCTATCATGAAATTAAGCTCTCTAACTGCCATAGAGGGTCAAAAAAAAAAGTAACCCACTAGACTTTGAAATTATTGCTCCTGATTTCTTAGGGATAGATACTCCAAAAGCACCTAACCCTCAAACAGTTCAACCCACACAAACTGGACAACCAGTGGCCAAAAAGGAAGTTGTGGTAGAACCTCCTAAGGAAGAAAAGAAGAACATTAAAGTTGCAGCATTTCAACAGTTTAAACGAAAGTCGAGCCTTTCAATTGGCGGTGCTATTAAGAAGAAGACTGAGGTTAAAGAAGAGCAGAAACAACAAGAAGATTTATCCAATAAACCAAGAAAAAGCTTTACAGTTGAGCAACTACACGCCAAGTGGAAATCGTATGCATATCGCGTTCAAAAAGAGCGAAGAGTTAGTATGTATGCTACGTTATCAAAACGACAACCTGAATTAAAAGAAAATTTTGAAGTTGTATTTACGATAGATAGTGCTGTACAGCAAATTGATTTGGATAATGAACGTCCAGATTTATTGGCTTTTTTAAGAAAAGAGTTGAATAATTACGGAGTTAGTCTAACCATCGAAATGACCGAAAAGGAAGCAACTTCTATGAAGTACTTATCTGGAAGAGATCGTTTCTTACAAATGGCTGAAAAAAATGATGCGCTCCATCAATTAAGGGAGAAATTAGGATTGGATATTGAATACTAATAGTCGTATTAAATGTCTGTTTGGATTCCAACTACTAAAATATCATCTGTTTGACGCTCTTCACCTTGCCATTTTTTGAGTTGATTGGTTAAGTAAGTCACTCGATCTTTTAGTAGGTGTTTTTCACAGTTTAAAAACATTGTCTTCATTCTTCGTTTAGTGAGTTTTTTGCCTTTCTCTCCCCCAAATTGATCCTGTAACCCATCACTCGTTAAATAAAATGAATCTCCTTTTTCAAAAGAAATATATTGAGTGGTAAATGGTAAAGGAGTAGAGGTTTTTCCAATAGTTTGTCGATCAGCTTTATACTCTAATAGAAGATGTTGATCATCATAAAATGCCTTTTCTAATTCAACTGAAGTCTTGCTATTCTTTGTTATTCTATAAATCGAATTATTGGCTCCACTATAAGCTAATGTGGTAGAACCAATTTTCATAGAACACAATGAAATATCCATGCCTTCACTATGATAGGCGTTTTCAGTTTCAAACAAACGTTGAACCCTCATTCTTACAAGGCCTAAGAGTTCGCCTAATTCGAGCGTCGGTTCTTGCTGAATGACTTCATCTAGGGCTTGATAACAAACAATACTTATCATAGCTCCTGAAACACCATGTCCAGTGCAATCAGCAACAGCAAAGAAGAGTTGGTCGTTGAGGCGTCTTGACCAAAAAAAGTCGCCAGAGAGAATATCTCTAGGTTGCATCAAGACACAACTATTGGGAACGTTTAATATAAACTGCTCTGTGGATTGCAATAAGGTGTTTTGAACCTTTTTAGCGTAAGTAATATTATCGGTTATTTCCTCCTTTTGCGATTGGATTTGAAGGGTTTGTTCATGAACCAAGTTTCTGTTATGGATTAATTCGTTCAGTCTATCATTATACAATTCAGCAATATAATTTCTCCAAGAAGAATATTGATCGAACCATTTTTTTGTTATTGTTGGAGGAACTAAAATAACGGTGCAGTCATCTTTTACTGTTCCGCTACCAACACTCAGTTGGTTGTTTTGTCCTGCAATTAAAGATAAAATACAACTTTGACCAGGACAAATATCATAGATATGTGTTTCTATTTGCTTATGATTCGTTTGAGTGACCTCAATGGTCCCCTCCATTAGCAAAGGAATGGCGGTAACAGGTGAGAATTCATGAATTAATACTGTTCCTTTCTTAAAATGTCGAACAGGAAAACTTTGCAGTTCTTTAAGTAATGGGGCTTCAAAAATATGTTCTAATTTTTTCATTTTTTTTAGGTTGAAAAACTTTATCTCGAGCGAAAGTAGTAAAAAACAACAAATGTTTAGAATTAGATTTGAAAACAAAAGTTTCATTTTAAAGCTTGCCGTATAGCTTGCAAAAGCTTACCAAATTTCTTATATTCGCGAGTCTAAAATTACGAGGAAAACATTGTACAATATGCATTGTACATTATACAAAAAAAAATGGAAAATATAGCACCTTATCAACCCCAAAATAAAGTAAGAATTGTTACCGCAGCTTCTTTATTTGATGGACACGATGCAGCAATAAATATCATGAGAAGAATTATTCAATCCACTGGATGTGAAGTCATTCATTTAGGACATGATAGAAGTGTAGAAGAAGTAGTTAATTGTGCCATTCAAGAAGATGTTCAAGCGATTGCAATGACTTCATACCAAGGGGGACATACCGAATACTTGAAGTATATGTATGATTTGTTAAAAGAGAAAGGAGCTCCGCACATCAAAATCTTCGCTGGAGGTGGAGGAACGATTTTACCTTCCGAAATCGAAGAGTTACAGGCTTATGGAATAGAACGTATTTACCATCCAGATGATGGAAGAGCAATGGGATTACAAGGTATGATCAACGATTTGGTAGAACGATCTGACTTTCCTGTGGGCGCTGAAATTACCAATGAAAAAGATTTAATGGCAGAAAAGAATAATTATGCCATTGCCCGTCTGATCAGTGCAGCTGAAAATTTTCCAGATGCTAATGAAAAGTTATTAGCTGATATTCACTCTGAAGCAGATAAAAATAATACGCCAATTTTGGGGATTACTGGGACTGGTGGTGCAGGTAAATCTTCTTTAGTTGACGAGTTAGTACGTCGATTTTTAATTGACTTTCCAGAAAAAAATATAGCGATTGTTTCGGTTGATCCTTCAAAAAGAAAAACAGGAGGAGCATTATTAGGAGATCGTATTCGTATGAATGCGATAAATAACGCTAGAGTTTATATGCGTTCGTTAGCAACACGTCAAAGTAATTTGGCTTTAAGTAAACATGTTTCTGAAGCATTAGTGATTTTAAAAGCAGCAAATTATGATCTAATCATATTAGAAACTTCTGGTATTGGACAATCTGATACAGAAATTATGGATCACTCAGATGTAAGCTTATATGTCATGACTCCAGAGTTTGGTGCTGCAACGCAATTGGAGAAAATTGATATGCTTGATTTTGCAGATTTAGTTGCGATTAATAAATTCGATAAACGAGGGGCATTGGATGCAATAAGAGATGTAAAAAAGCAATACATGCGTAACCATAATTTATGGGACGTAAATCAAGATGATTTGCCTGTTTTTGGAACAATAGCTTCGCAGTTCAATGATCCAGGTATGAATACGTTGTATAAATCTGTAATGGATAAAATTGCAGAAAAAGTAAACAATAAACTAACCTCTTCTTTTGAAATTACAAAAGAAATGTCTGAAAAGATATTTGTAATTCCACCTGCTAGGACTCGTTATTTATCCGAAATTTCAGAAAATAACCGAGCGTATGATAATGAAGCAAACAAACAAGCTGAAGTTGCTCAAAAATTATACGGTGTATACAAAACGATTGAAACTTTAGTTGAGGAAAAATTGACACTAGATAAATCTGGAATTGTAACAGAAGGGTTAACAGTTGGTGAAGATAACCAAACATTAGTTGATTTATTAATCAAAGAATTTGATCGCATTAAAATGGACTTAAACCCACACAATTGGGAAACCATTATCAATTGGGGAGAAGTTCAGAAAAAATATAAAGATCCTGTATTTAAGTTTAAAGTAAGAGATAAAGAACTGTCGATAAAAACACATTCAGAGTCATTGTCTCATTTGCAAATTCCAAAAATTGCATTACCAAAGTATTCAGCTTGGGGAGATTTGTTAAAATGGACTTTACAGGAGAATGTCCCAGGTCAGTTTCCTTACGCTGCAGGATTGTTTCCTTTTAAAAGAGAAGGGGAAGATCCTACAAGAATGTTTGCAGGAGAAGGAGGTCCTGAACGTACCAACAAACGTTTTCACTATGTGAGTTTGGGAATGCCAGCTAAACGTTTATCAACGGCGTTTGATTCGGTTACTTTATATGGAAATGATCCAGATTTAAGACCAGATATTTATGGTAAAATTGGGAATTCAGGGGTTTCTATTTGTTGCTTAGATGATGCCAAGAAACTGTATTCTGGTTTTGATTTGACTCATGCTTTGACTTCAGTATCCATGACGATTAATGGACCAGCTCCAATGTTGTTAGGGTTCTTTATGAATGCAGCAATTGATCAAAATTGTGAAAAATACATTAAAGAAAATGGATTAGAAGCTGAAGTAGAGGCAAAAATAGAAGCGATTTATAAAGCCAAAGGAACAAAACGACCAAGATATCAAGGAGATTTACCAGAAGGAAACGACGGATTAGGGCTAATGCTGCTAGGTGTTACTGGAGATAAGGTGTTACCTACTGAAGTGTACCAACAAATAAAAGCAGAAACTTTAACGAAAGTAAGAGGGACTGTTCAAGCAGATATTTTGAAAGAGGATCAAGCACAAAATACTTGTATTTTTTCTACTGAATTTGCTTTGCGTTTAATGGGAGATGTACAGGAATATTTTATCAATAATGGCGTAAGAAATTTTTATTCTGTTTCAATCTCAGGTTACCACATTGCCGAAGCTGGAGCAAATCCTATTACACAGTTAGCGTTAACATTAGCCAATGGATTTACTTATGTAGAGTATTACTTAAGTAGAGGTATGGATATCAATAAGTTTGGACCCAATTTATCGTTCTTCTTTTCGAATGGTATTGATCCTGAATATGCTGTAATTGGTAGGGTAGCACGTAAGATTTGGAGTAAAGCATTAAAGCATAAATATGGAGCTAGTGCAAGAGCTCAAATGCTAAAATATCATATTCAAACAAGTGGACGTTCGTTACACGCTCAAGAAATTGATTTTAATGATATTCGTACAACACTACAAGCGTTATATGCCATATACGATAACTGTAACTCACTGCATACGAATGCTTATGATGAAGCAATTACAACACCTACAGAGGAGTCAGTAAGAAGAGCAATGGCGATTCAGTTAATCATTAATAGAGAGTTAGGATTAGCTAAAAATGAAAACCCAATTCAAGGGGCGTTTATCATAGAAGAATTGACAGATTTAGTTGAAGAAGCAGTATTACAAGAGTTCGATAGAATCACGGAAAGAGGAGGCGTTTTAGGTGCAATGGAAACAATGTATCAACGTAGTAAAATTCAGGAAGAAAGCTTGTATTATGAAACATTGAAGCATACTGGTGAATTTCCTATTATTGGAGTAAATACGTTCTTAAGCTCTAAAGGATCGCCAACCATCTTACCTAAGGAAGTAATTCGTGCAACAGAAGAAGAAAAACAATATCAAATTGAGATGTTGAATGAATTGCATACCACACATGAGGAAGAAGTTACCAAGCAAATTGCAATTATACAAGAAGCAGCTATCCAAAACGAAAACGTATTTGAAAAGTTAATGGAGGCTTCAAAATATTGTTCTTTAGGTCAAATTACAAAAGCGTTGTTTGAAGTAGGAGGACAGTATAGAAGGAATATGTAAGATTTAAATTATGAGCGTTATATTTTTATAACGCTCATATAGATCCATAATATAAAAAATACTTGCAATGGGACTCTAAACCATAAATAAGATAAACCAGGACCATCAAGAGTTCCTTTTTGATAATCGATATGATGATAGGTTGCATAGATATTTACAGGTAACATTACAATGAAAAAGAGAACTAAGAAGTAAGTTGTAACAAGTTGATAATCTTTGGTGAGTAAACCTATTGCGAAAAGTATTTCGAAGATTCCTGTAGCATAAACAGCAAACGTTCGATAAGGGATAAATTTCGGTAGCATCATGGTCATACCTTTGGTGAAAATAAAATGACCAATAGCAGTAAAAAGAAGCATGCAAGACATGGCAATTCGCCCTGCTAAAGAAAAGTTATAGCTTTGTTGAACTAATCTTAAAATAAGTATTGCAATAAAAAAACTTGCAAGCAAAACAATTAAAGGTTTCATAAAGTTATTGTATTCAATGAACAACAAAGGTCAATAGAATATAACCAAAAACACTGAACCCAAGTTAATTAATCCTCATATACGCTTTCTAATTCTACTTAATGCTTGTGGAGTAACACCAATGTAGGAGGCAATATATTTTAATGGGATTTCACGAATTAAGTTAGGGCGTTGGGTGAATAAATTCAGGTAACGTTCCTCTGCTGTTTTAGTGAGTAAATCATGTTCTCTTTGAGACTTAATTAAAAACATTTTTTCGGCCATTTTTCTGCCGATACTATTTCCACATTCGGTTGTACGATATATCAATTGCAAATCTTTGTATGAAATTCTCCAAAGGATACTTTCCGATAAGGTTTCAATGGAGTAGGTGGAAGGTATTTGGGTTATCAATGAATCATAAGCAGTTGCAAATTCATTTTTAAAAACAAAACCAAAAGTAATTGCTAAATCTTCAGTAGGAATAAAGAAGCGAATAATTCCCTCAGCAACAAAGTAAAGGTACTTTTCAGTTTTACCTTTAGCAGTAATTGTCGTGTTCTTGGGAAGTTTTATTTTTTGTAGTTTAGAAGAGAACAATTCCCATTCATGGTTAGAAATAGGGTAAAGGGTTTCGATATATTGTTTTAACTCATCCAAATTTATTAGTGATTTATTGCTAAGGTATCAATAATCAATAAAAAAGCCTATTAGCAAAACTAATAGGCTTTTAACAAATTATTATTTTTTTTAGTGCTCATGACAGTGTACATCGTATTTGTTACCATCAGCGTCAGTATAACCATTTGCTTCTAGGTCTTCTAACTCGTCACCACATTTCTCTCCTAATTCAACTTCAGTTTCTGCTCCGTTTACCATTTTTTCGTAATGACACTCATGGCATTCTTTCTTTTTACAAGCGTTTAAACTTAATAAGAATACAGATGCTCCGATAATTAATGTTAACTTTTTCATTGTTTTTGGTTTTTATTTTATATTTATTTTTAAGCCGATATATATATTTCTACCGGGATTATTAATGCCTAGATATTTTAATTGGGATAGGTGATTAATATATGCTTCATTGAAAAGGTTTCTAACTCCAAAGTTTAGTTGAGATTGCCATTTAAAATTAAGATCAAGATGAACACCTATATGAACTAAATGATAGTCGATAGAAGCACTTTCGTTAAGTCCTATATTGTTTTGTGGTAAGAAATATTGATGTTGTAAACTAATGTTATTCAATGCGATCTTACCTTCTCTTTTTCCTTCATATTTAATTAAGGAATTAAGTTTAGGTTGCGGAATTAAAGGGAGGAATGCATCCTCACTTAATCTTCCTTCAGTATATGAGAAATTGGTTTCAAAGTGAATTTGATGAGCAAAATGTGGGTGATAGTGTACTCCCAGTTCTCCACCAAATAAAGTTGCTTTATTAGCCTGTTGGTATTCATAAACATTTTTGTTGTCTATCATACTGTCTAATGGCGAAATATAGATGTAGTTATTGATAAGGCTAAAATATGGGTTGATAATAATCGAAAGGTGCTCTTTGCTCAACTCCCAACTTAAATCAACTTGGTTGGCTTGTTCAGATTGTAAGTTGGTATTACCAAGTTCATATCGAAGTGCTGCATGATGAACTCCATTTGAGTATAGCTCAGAAGTATTAGGAGCTCTATAGCCACTCGATAAGTTGAGGCGGTAGACATTGCTTTTGTTTTCATAAGCAAAACCAGTAGAATAATTGATGCTATTAAATTGTTTTTGTGTACCGTTTTCTGTTCCTTTGAAATCGTTGTTTAGTTGTAGGTGTTTAAAATCATATCTTATACCTGCTTGAAATTCGAGCTTTTTAATAGAACGATTATATAAAGCAAATAATCCATTTTCAAATGAGGTTGCATCAGGAATAATTTGTTCACTAGCCCTTTCATTACTATTATCTTGTAGCATACCTTGAACACCTATGACGATTCCTGATTTTTCAGCAGGGATACTATATTGGATGTTATAATTGGTGGTATTAAGTAATAGGTTAATTGCTGGAAAAGTTACTTTTTCATCATATTCTTGAAGATGATTAATTACATGACCTACTTTCATGCTTAAGGTATTTTTATTGAAGTAAAATTTATTATCCAATAACAAATAGTGGTTATTAATAACTTGTGCAGGAATAGTTGTAGCTCTGCTTTGTGATGTCGATAAAAAGTCTTTTAATGTTGCATTAGCACTATGTGTATGACCTGGTATTCCCACTCTACCGCTTAGGTAGTTATATTTTAAATTAAGATTATAATTTTTCTTTTGATAACCAATAGCGGTTTTAAAATTATAATTACTAAATCTAGCATTTTTCACAAACTCACCCGATGGGATTTGATAATCAGCTTGAGAACTTTGACTACCAAAAATATTAACGCGTAAATTTTTAAGAGAAAATTTTGTCCCAACCTCAGAGTTAATCCCTAAATTATTCGATTCAAATGAACTTTTTATATAGCTTTCAGGTTTAATGCTATAATCTTGATCAGTAAAATAAATAATTCCGCCTAATGCATCAGAACCATACAATAAAGAAGCAGGGCCTTTAATGATTTCAACTCCTTTTATTCCAATATTTGTAATTCCTGTTCCGTGATCAGCTCCCCATTGTTGGTTTTCAATACGTAACCCATTTAATAAAGTAACAATTCTACTTCCAGAAAGTCCTCTAATGGTTGGTTTACTAATACCAGCTCCATTCCCAGTAGTCTCCACTCCTGGAATATTACTAATTTGTTCAACAATGTCAGAAGAAGGAATATAACTGAGTTGTTCCATTTTTCTGGCTTCTACATTGATAATATGCTGACGCTGTAATTGACTGTTGGGTACAGATACAATGACTTCTTCTAAATGGTAATGTAAGGCCTCAAGTTCAACTTTTGTAGTGTTTTTTGTTAGTGTAATTATTTCACTTTTGTAGCCTAAGGCTTTTACTTCGACTTCTTGAGGTAAAGTAATTGTAGAATCAATGGATACATCCCCATTTTCGTTAGCATACAAGGTCAGGCTCAGGTCTAGCATATAGATTGATGAGGAGGAGATCCCTGATTGAGATTCTTTGTCTACAATTGTACATACAGTAGTTTGTCCAAAAATTAGAAAGCTGCTGAATAAAGTAATTATAAAGGTAAATAATTTCATTAAAAATGAGTTATCTTTGAAACTTCGTTGCAAATATACGTAATTAAAATGCAACCTTGTTGCAAGTTATGGTAAAAAATTTATTAAAGTCAAAAAAGATAAGGGAAACAGCCTTTCGTTTAAAGGTCTTAGAAATTCTTCTAGTAGAGAAGAAGCCTTTGACAGTAGAAGAAATTGAGAAGCAATTAGGAAAGTTTGATCGAATAACACTTTACAGAACAATTAAAACTTTTGAGGATAAGGGAGTTATCCACGAAATAGTGATTGCTGGTGAACCCAAACGAATTGCTTTATGTGCTTCTTCTTGTAAAGATGGGGAACACCATCACCATTTAGAACATATTCATTTTTTTTGTGAGACTTGTAAAGAAACTTACTGTATTGATCATGTTGAAATTCCAGAAATTAATATACCTAATTACGTTATTAATTCATTTGACTTCCAAATGAAAGGAATGTGTGAGAAGTGTCTAAATAAGTAGAAGTATAACTTTTTTATATATTTGTAGTACACAACTTGTATGACACTAAGAATATTCCCTTTCTTTTTTCTATTAATTCTTTCCTTAAAGAGTTGGTCTCAGGTAATTAATGAGGAGATCAGACCTGCTGTCAATAGAGGGACAGAAGAATTTTTAAAGGATTATTTATCGATTAAATACCCTGGAAGAAAATTTACGGATTTTATTTATGTGGGTGTTAAACGGCAAGAATTGTATTTATTTAGAGGAGGAGAGCTCTTGAAAGTATACCCAGTATCTACTTCAAAACATGGTGCAGGTTCAGTCGAAGGTAGTGAAATGACTCCAGTGGGGTTACATAAAGTGCATGGTAAATTTGGAGAGGATATTCCTGAAAATGGCATTCTAAAACACAAACGTTTTACTGGTGAGTTGGCAGAAATAGAGTATAGGCCAATGCCCATCAATAAAGATATTATCACCACAAGAGTTATTACTATAGAGGGATTAGAAAGAGGAGTGAATAAAGGAGGTAAGTTAGATTCCTACGATCGACACATCTATATCCATGGTACAGCAGAAGAAGGGTTGATAGGGCAACCAGCTTCACATGGATGTGTTAGATTAAAGAATAAAGATGTAATGGATTTATTTGATTTGCTCTCCAAAGGTATGTATGTAATCATTCTGAATAATTGATTGTGGGGAAGGGATTGATCCAATGATTTAATGCCATAATGCTTGATTTAATTTTCTATTGGTATAAATAATTGGTTATTTCTTTTATTAACAGTTTATCAGCACATCATCTAATCAACCCATCATCTAATTAGCTCATTATCTAATTCTCATATTCTCTCATCATCAAAATTATCTAATAAACGTTAATTTAAATCACAATTTTGATTTTAATAAAGCTATGTTGTACATTTGCAGCAGTAAAAATAAGTTTTTAAAAACACAAAAATGACAAATACAGAAAAATTACCTTACAAAGTAAAAGACATTAGTCTTGCTGATTGGGGAAGAAAAGAAATTAAATTAGCAGAAGCTGAAATGCCAGGTTTAATGTCTCTTAGAGAGGAGTACGGAGAATCTAAGCCTTTAAAAGGAGCTAGAATTGCTGGATGTTTACACATGACAATTCAAACTGCTGTTTTAATCGAAACTTTAGTTGAGTTAGGAGCTGAGGTAACTTGGTCTTCTTGTAATATCTTCTCGACTCAAGATCAAGCTGCTGCTGCAATTGCTGCTGCTGGAATACCTGTATATGCTTGGAAAGGTATGACTGAGGAAGAGTTTAACTGGTGTATTGAGCAAACGTTATTTGCATTTGAAGGAGGAAAGCCTTTAAATATGATTTTAGATGATGGAGGTGATTTAACAAATATGGTTTTAGATGATTATCCTGAGTTGGTTGAAGCGATTAAAGGGTTATCTGAAGAAACAACAACTGGTGTGCATAGATTATATGAGCGAGTTAAAAACGGAACTTTAACTATGCCAGCTATTAATGTAAATGACTCAGTAACAAAATCGAAATTTGATAACAAATACGGATGTAAAGAGTCTTTAGTAGATTCAATTAGAAGAGCTACAGATGTTATGTTAGCTGGAAAAGTAGCTGTAGTTGCAGGTTATGGCGATGTAGGTAAAGGTTCTGCTGCTTCATTAGCAGGTGCTGGAGCAAGAGTTATTGTAACTGAAATTGATCCAATTTGTGCATTACAAGCTGCAATGGACGGTTTTGCTGTTAAGAAAATGGATAACGCTATTAAAGAGGCTGATATTGTTGTAACAACTACAGGAAACAAAGATATTATTGTTGGTAAGCACTTCGAAATGATGAAAGACAAAACTATCGTTTGTAATATTGGTCACTTCGATAATGAAATTGATGTTGCTTGGTTAGATAACAACCACGGTTCTACTAAAGTAACTGTTAAGCCACAGGTTGATATGTACAATATCAATGGAAATGATATTATTTTGTTAGCTGAAGGACGTTTAGTAAACTTAGGATGTGCTACAGGTCACCCTTCTTTTGTAATGAGTAACTCATTTACAAACCAAACTTTAGCTCAAATTGAACTTTGGAACAATAGTGAAAACTATGAAAACCAAGTTTATATGTTACCAAAGCATTTAGATGAGAAAGTAGCAAAATTACATTTAGCTAAGATTGGTGTTGAATTAGATGTATTATCTCAAGACCAAGCTGAGTATATTGGTGTTACTGTTGAAGGTCCATATAAACCAGAACACTATAGATATTAAGATTATCTTAAAACAAAATATAAAATCCCGTTAAGTAATACTTGACGGGATTTTTTTATGGGTAAATTAAACGAGATAATAAAAGAGCGAGAACTTTTGATCGTAGGGAGAAGGAATATAGTCAGTTCGACTTTCGACAGAAGTATTGAGAACTAGGTAGACTGTTGGAGTAGAATAAAGTGACGACAACCTTTTTATCTTATGTAGGATAATAATGCAAAGTATAATCCAAGTCTAAAAATCTTGAATCTCAAAATGATCTAATTCGCTATTTAAGATAAATAACCTATTTAATCTTGGCAATTTTAATCCCTAAGTAACCATAAGCCACGGTCATTATTGGACTTAAAATATTGAAGAAGCAGTAAAAGAAATACTCCCCTGTAGCAATGCCCAAAACACTAGATTGCGCCATTCCACAGGTGTTCCAAGGGACTAATACCGAAGTAACAGTTCCACTATCTTCAAGAGTTCTACTTAGGTTTTGAGGGGCTAAACCTCGATCTTTATAGGCTTTTGCAAACATTTTACCTGGGACAACTATTGCAAGGTATTGATCAGAAGTTGTAACATTAAAGCCAATGCAAGTTGCTGTAGTTGTTAAAATTAAAGACCCTTTTCCTGTTTTTTTCTTGGAAATCATAGCCTCGGTAATAACTTTTAAAAGTCCCAGTTTCTCCATCATTCCACCAAAGCTCATCGCACATACAATTAACCAAATAGTATAGAGCATTCCATACATCCCTTTAGTAGAGAAGAGTTCATTTACCATTTCGTTTTCTGTTATTACATTTGTTTCTATTGTCAATGCATTGACTACAGCTCTATAGGATGCTTCAATAAAAGAAGTATTTTCTAAATTAGAATTTTGTCCTAGATCTTGAATAATTTCAGGTTGAAAAATAATGGCAAATACACCACCTAAAATGGCGCCAGTAAGAATAGATGGAATAGCATCAATTTTCTTAATAATCATAAAAATAACAACAACTGGAACGATAAATAATGCAGGAGTAATATTAAACTTTCCTTCAATGGTTTTCAAGATACTGTCGATATCAGCTGTTGACGCCTCTGCGTCGAAGAAAAAGCCAATAATCAAAAATATAATTAAGGTTATAATTATAGATGGAACAGTAGTCCATAGCATATAACGAATATGCGTAATTAAGTCGGTCCCAGCAACAGCAGGAGCTAAATTAGTGGTGTCGCTCATTGGCGACATTTTATCACCGAAATAAGCACCTGAAATAATTGCACCAGCAGATAGTCCTGCTGGGATTTCTAGTGCAGTACCAATACCAAACATTGCAACACCAACAGTAGCTATAGTACTCCACGAACTACCAGTTGCTAAAGAAACAATAGCACTAATGATACAAGCAGCGACTAAAAAATAGGTAGGGTTTAAGATGTGTAAGCCATAATAAATTAGCGTAGGAACGATTCCACTAATTAACCATGTCCCAGCCAAAGCACCAATCAATAAAAGAATCATTATTGCTGGCATAGCTGTACCAATTGCTGCGCTCATACCTTCTAACATTTCTTTCCATTTATAGTTTAATCGATAACCTATTAAACCAGCTACAACAGTCGCAATAATCAACCCCATTTGATTTCCTCCCTCTAAATTTAAATAGACAGATAATGAAAGCAAGATAATTAAAACAACAATTGGAATAAGTGCTTCAATTAATATCGGTTTTCTTTTGTCTTTAGACATAATCATCGTGTTTTAATCATCAGATTGATTAAAGTTATAAATCTGAATAGTTTTGTTTTTTGAGCGCAAAAAATTGCCACACAATACTTTTGTTATATACTCCTACCAATTGACTGTACTTTTTTTGAGGTAAAGCCCTACGTTGTTTGTTGAGTTGAGGAATATGTTTGTAATAATGAAAGTGAGATTTAATAATGCTCCAAATGTTCTTAAATTCTCCCCCAAATAAAAATTTAATACCTGCAATCCCATCTAATACTAAACGAATAAAAATGACAAGAGGTAAGAAACCGTCATAGTTTTTGTGCAAAGTATACAGACTATTCCTAAAATTAAGATAAGTTTTGAAAGGACTCATATAATCGAGTGTTCCACCTCCAACATGATAAACAGTACTATTGGGTAGGTATAAAATCTTTTTCCCCGAATTCTTTATTCGCCAACAGAGGTCTATTTCTTCCATGTGTGCAAAATAGTTCGCATCAAAACCTCCTTGTTCTTTAAAAACGTTTGCTCGAATAAATAAACAAGCACCAGTGGCCCAAAATATTTCAGTAGGAGCATCAAATTGACCTTGATCTTGTTCTGTATAATTAAAAATTCTTCCTCTACAAAAAGGATAACCGTATTGGTCCATCATTCCTCCTGCAGCTCCCGCATGTTCAAAATGACTTTTATTATTGTATGCCAAAACTTTAGGTTGAGCAGCAGCAATGTCTTGATCTTGTTCAAGAGCATCAATTACAGGCATGATCCAATTATCAGTAACTTCGACATCAGAGTTTAAGAGAATAAAATAATCTGCTTCTAAAGATTTTAATCCCTCATTATACCCGCCAGCAAACCCATGATTTTCTTTATTAATAACCAGCTGAATTTTTGGAAAAAACTGCTTTAAGAAAGTTATGGAGTCATCAGTTGAAGCATTGTCAATAACAACAATTTCGGCTTCCTTACTCTTAGAAACAACGGTAGGTAAAAATTTCTCTAGCCATTGTTTACCATTATAGTTTAATATTGCAACAATTATTTTCAAGTCACCAAAAATAACATTTACACCCGAAATAGACTAAATAAATTGAAAAAAGCTCATGAATAGGTGATTTTATGGAAGTAACGAATCAAATTAGGAGGTAAGCTATGATTTCGTAAAACATTATTAAAGAATGTTTAAACGAAGATAAAAAAGGGCCTGTTTGTTGAAAACCTTAATAAAAATAGCCTTTTTGTTGGTATCTATTATTGAATTAGAGAAAGCTCTAAATTGAGAATTTCTATTTTTGTTACGAAGTAAAATTAAATATGGATTATATTAAAGTTAGTTTTGAACTTGCCCCTGTTTTACCTGCAAGAGAAATCTTATATGCAGAATTAGGTGAGTTACCTTTTGAATCTTTTGAAGAAACTGATAACGGCATAGAAGCCTATATCCCCGCTCCGAGTTTTAAGGAAGAAATGCTTAAGGATTTAATGATAGAGCGCCTTCCCAATCAGGGAGTTAAAATAGCTACAGAAACAATAGAACAACAAAATTGGAATGCTGTTTGGGAAAGTAATTTTGAACCAATTGTTGTCAATGATCGTTGTGTAATTAGAGCGCCTTTTCACGAGAAAACAGCGGTAGATTATGAGGTCATCATTTCCCCTCAAATGTCTTTTGGAACTGGACACCATGAGACTACTTTTTTGATTTCAAATGAGTTATTTCATTTAAACTTAAAGAATAAAAGTTTACTTGATATGGGATGCGGAACAGGTGTTTTAGCAATTATAGGACATTTATTAGGGGCGCATCCAATTGAGGCAATTGATATCGAAGAATGGGCTTATGAAAATACCAAAGAGAATAACACCTTAAATAAGGTGGAGGGGATGACAGTTTTACATGGAGATGCTGCATTATTAGAAAATAAGAATTTTGATGTGATTTTAGCAAATATTAATCGAAATATCTTACTCAATGATATGACTACTTATGCAAATTGTTTAAATAAAGGAGGAAAGATCTTGTTCAGTGGTTTCTATGAAACAGATGTCCCTACAATAAAGGCCTCGGCAGAAGAAAATGGTTTAATTTTTGAGAAAATAGAAGTAAAGAATAATTGGGCAATGGCGTTATTCACTAAATAAAATAGAACAACATGAAAATGAAGATCATTATAATACTAGCTTTAGTATTGTCAATTTTTACAAGTTATGGGCAAACTTTTAGCTCAGACTCTGTAAAGTTTTATAAGGAAGTTTCTTCTTATTTGAATAGTATTTCAAAAGTAAAATCTAAAGACTTTTTGAAAGAATTTGAAGACTCGTGGTATGGTGGGAATTTTACACCTTCTCAACGTACAGAAGTGTATGCTACTTCTAATCTTATTGTAGCTAAAAAGTTAAAGCCATTTCCAGATTTTTCAAATTATCTAGATGCTATTATGAATTTTGGACAATCAGGAAAGTCAATCGATGAATTTAAAAAATGGCATGAGACCTTAAATAAGGTACTAGAGGGTAGGAATAAGAAGAAAATGCAATCTTACATAAAAACAAGTAAAGAATTGTTTGAAAATAACACCATCTATAGCTCTTCTTCTACCGTATGGAGAGCTAGTAATAACAACTATCATTTTGTCTATGATAAGGATCCATATATTGTATTTGATGAGATGGATTTAAAATGTTATTCTAAAAGAGATAGTAGTGTATTATACAAAACTAAAGGAACTTTTTATCCCGTTACATCAAAATGGATAGGTGTTGGAGGTAAATTAACATGGGAAAGAGCTGCTTTGTCCAAAGACACTGTATATGCTTTATTGAATGACTATGAAATAGGGATGAAAAGTGCTGGTTTTACAGTTGATTCAGTAGATTTTTATAGCAACTATTTCGACAAACCTCTTAAGGGGAAATTATATGAAAAAGTTTTGGCCAATAGGGGAGCAGATAAAGTGGCGTATCCAAAGTTTGAATCCTACAGTAAACGTTTATTGATTAAAGATATATTTCCTTCGATTGATTATGATGGAGGGTTTACACTTACTGGACAAAACTTACAAGGTTTAGGAACAATAGATAACTTATCTCGACTTATTTTTTATAAAGATGGACAAGTATTTTGCAAGACAGAAGCATTGAGCTTTGTTATTAATGCTTCTGAGATTAGTTCAGAGAAAGCGAGTGTTAGTTTTTATATAGAAACGGATTCGATTACTCATCCAGGTTTAGAGTTTAAATACACTAATAAAGATCAAAAACTAACCTTAATTAGAGGAGGGCAAGGGTTAGGATTGTCTCCATTTTATAATAGTTATCATCAATTTGAAATGTTTTTCGAAGCTTTGTATTGGAAAGTTGGAGATCCTGTGATGAGTTTTGGAGCATTGTTCGGTAGTTCTGATAGCTCTGCCTATTTCAATTCATTCGACTATTTTGATAGAAATGTTTACGAAAGACTAACTGGAGGTGGGGTAAATCCTTTGGTGAAAATTAAACAATATGCTCAAAAAATAGCGTCTAAGGAACTGGATTTAGCTGGTTTGGCGACTTATATGGGAAAAACAAAACAGACAGCTGAGCTAGATTTATACAAATTAACGACAATGGGGTTCTTAACTTATGATAAAGAGCGAGAGCAAATATTCGTTAAAGATAAACTCTATCATTATATTGATGCTAGGAAGAAGAAATCAGATTACGATGCTGTAGTCATTGCTTCACAGGCAAGGACCAATGCAATCTTGAACCTTACGTCGAATGATTTGAAGATTAATGGAGTCAAAAAATTTACCTTAAGTCAAGCGCAATTTGTTAAAGTATATCCAGATAATAAAACTGTCACAGTAAAGAAGAATCGTGATATGGAATTTAGCGGGATTTTAAATGCTGGTAGAACAGAGTATTTTGGAAACCTCTATAAGTTCTCTTATGATGACTTCAAAGTGGATCTTTTGGAGTGTGACTCTATGCGTTTAAGGGTGTATAATAGAAGTAAGAACGGCCCACCACAGTTGAGGTTAGGATCAACAATAGAAGGGGTGAGAGGAGAAGTGTTACTTGATGACCCTAACAATAAATCAGGAATTGATACTTCAATTACCGATTATCCTAAAATTAATTGTACGAAAAAGACGTTTGTTTTTTATGACAGAAAGTCTATTCAAAAAGGAGCCTATAATAGAGATAAGTTTAAGTTTATATTAGAGCCATTTTCGATGGATAGTTTGGATAATTTCTCTAGAGTAGGAGTAGAATTTGATGGTGAGTTTATTTCTGCAGGAATCTTTCCAAAGTTTGATGAAACATTAAAAATTCAAAAAGATAACTCCTTAGGATTTGTAAGAAAAACACCTAAAGATGGTTATGGTATATATGGTGATAAAGCCAATTATGACAATGAAATAAGGTTAAGTAATAAAGGTTTACAAGGTAGTGGTGAAATTGATTTCTTGACTTCTCATGCAGAATCTAATGAAATTACTTTTTTACCTGATTCTTTAACAGCTGTAGCTCAAACTTATCATAATAAGCAACAAGCGTCTAATCCTGAAACTCCTTTGGTTAAAGGGACAGACTGTGGGATTACTTATATTCCTAAAAAGAAAGTGCTTTATGCCTATAGTATTGATAGTGATTTAGAGTTCTTAAAAGATGGTGAAGCAACACTAGAAGGACGTTTATCATTAACTCCTGAAGGTATGACAGGTAATGGTTTTATGTATTTTGGAAATGGAGTCATGTTCTCGTATAATTATAAATATAAACAACGAGTGATTGATGCAGATACCTCCGCATTTAAGATTCGATCTGAGCTGGAGGGAGAAATGGCTATCAAAACTGAGAATGTAAGAGGGCATGTTGATTTTGATGCTCGTAGAGCAGAGTTTAGCTCTAACTCAGGTAACTCGAATATCGAATTTCCAGAAACACAATATTTATGTTACATGGATAAGTTTATTTGGTTAATGGATGAAGATGGAATTGAGCTTGAGAAAAAGAAAAGACAAAACATCTCTATTGATAGTGATTTAGATATTACTGAGTCTAACTTCTATTCAACGAACCCTAAACAGGATTCATTAAACTTTGCCTCATCTAAGGCTAGATACGATATCAAAAAGAAAAAATTAGTTTGCTCAAATGTTGATTATATTACTGTTGCTGATGCAAGAATTTTCCCAGATAGTGGGGAAGTAGTGATCCGAAAGAAAGCAAAAATGGATCAATTAGAAAACGCAAAAATTTTGGCAAACTATGTTACTAAGTACCATAATATATCAGAAGCCAGTGTTGAAATTACTGCATTAAAAGCCTATAAAGCTTCAGGATATTATGATTATATAGATATCAATAAAAAAGTTCAGAAAATTTATATGGACAAAATTCAACCTGATACTACTTTCCAGACAACAGGTAAAGGAAAAATCAGTGATAAAGTGAAGTTCTTTATGAGTCCTCATTTTGAATTTAATGGAGAAGTTGAAATGTTAGCATCATTAAAACCTTTGAATTTTAATGGGGAAACCAGAATTAATCATGAATGTGCTATCGATCAAAACTGGATGAGCTTTGAGGCTCCAATTGACCCTGAAGATGTTATGATTCCAATTAAAGAAGAGATGACTGATAATAGTGGAAATAGTATTGGTGCTGGTTTGGTGATGAATAGTGATTCAATTGGGATATACTCTACATTCTTGTCTAATAAAGTAAAGAAATCACATGTTGATGTCATTACAGCTAGTGGATTTTTAAAATACGATGAAAAAGCTAAAGAGTATCAAATCTCAAATACAGAGAAGTTAAAAGAAAGAACACTTCCAGGAAACTTCATTGCATTGAATACAGAAAGTTGTGAGATGGAAGGAAGCGGTAAGTTTGATTTTGGTGTAAACTTAAGTCAATTTAGATTAACACCTGTAGGGCAAATTAATTATAACCCGCAGACTAAAAAAATTGATGTTAAGTCAGCAATAGCATTTGACTTTCCTTTTAATAGTGATGCTTTAGATAAAATGGCTAAACACATTGTTGAGTATCCAGATATAGAACCTGTTGATTTGAATAATGCAATGTATGAGCAATCATTAAGAGAAACAGTTGGCTTAGTAAAGTCTGACAAAGCAATCTCTGATTTAAGTATCCACGGAAAAATTAAGAAAATGCCAGATGAGTTGAACGTTCCAATGTATCTAGCAAATGTTGATTTTGCATGGGATCCTTCTCAAAATGCATACGTTTCTAGTGGCAAAATAGGTTTAGCAAACTTATTCAAAAAACAAGTGTTTAAACAGTTAGATGGAAAAGTGGTGATCCATAAAAGAAAAACTGGAGATGAAATTAGTATCTATTTACAATTAGATGAAAATAATTTCTATTACTTCAATTATAAACGTGGTTTAATGCAGGCATATTCGACAAATACTGATTTTAATACTGTTATTGAAGAAACGAAAAAAGATAAAACTAAATTCAAAGGGAAGAAAGATGAAGAAGATTATCAATATATGCTTTCTACCAAAACTAAAGCAATAGGTTTTAGAAGAAAGTTTCAGTAGGAATAAATGAGAGTTATTAATAAAAAAGAGCAGTTTGTATCACATTCTGCTCTTTTTTATTTGATGATAGTTTTGCGTACTTTTTACCGTTGATTATTGCATAAATCGATCTTTTTTAGAGTTAGGAATGTAAAAGTTATAAGCAGGTTTTCTCATTAATGGTTTAATTCCTAATTCAGCTCTTTAAACTGTTGAGTCAATTCTTTATTATTAGAATAGCATGATATGTTTAATCCGTTTTTAGGAGCAGAAATTATAGAATGATGAGCTAAAAAATAATCAAAAAACCAATGCTCTTCAATGAAGCCTAACACTGTTTTATTCTAAAAATATTCAAAAGAGAAGTAGGGCATTATTAGATTTTAATAAATTTAATAACCTCAGATTCATTATTCTCAAATGTTACTGTGATGTAATAGGTGCCAGCTTTCCAATTCTCAGTAAAGTTAATTGTAGCTAGGTTTTGACCTATTTCTATACTTTGATTAATTGATTGTACAGGTTGTCCTAAATAGTTGGTTACAGTTAATTTAGCTTGTTGTGCTACATTACTATTTATCAAAAGAGTTATTTGGTTGGTGAATGGGTTTGGGTAAGCATCAAGTACACTATTTCTAGGGGCTGAATATTGTATTCCAGCTGCTTTACTATAAGCCTCATAAAAATTAGGAATTCCATAACCGATTAAAGAATCAGGAGCAAGATATTGACTGGAGCTTTCTTCAATTAATTGTTTGAGATCCATGTTAGAATACTGAGGTAAACCTTGCCATAAACATGCAGCCATACCTGCTGTCATAGGGGCGCTAAAAGAAGTTCCGCTACCACGTTCTATATTGCTAGACCATGGTGAAATATAATAGGTATCCCAACCTACAGATGCAATATTGGGTTTTACATCTCCATCGGAAGATGGGCCAACGCTACTAAAACCTCCTCGGTTTCCATTTTCATTAACAGCAGCAATAGTCAACACACTATCAGCATCAGCAGGAGTAGAAATGTATTTCCAATCAGATTCACCATTGTTTCCTGCACTTGTTACCAATAGTATTCCTTTGCTAGCTGCAATATCAGATGCTATAGCTATTCTGGTTGTGTTTCCATCTAAATCAGCATACGTATGATTTTGGGTTGAATCGTCAAAACGTGTATAGCCTAGTGACGTGTTGATAATATCCACACCAGCAGAGTCTGCATATTCTGCTGCTGCAACCCAGTTGTCTTCTTCAACAATTAATTCGCTGTTAGCATCTTCAGTTCTGAGTAAATGAAAACTAGCTTGAGGGGCGCTACCATAATATTCTCCAGGAATATTTCCTGCTATAATAGATAAAACGGCAGCACCATGTTGATGATCTTCGTATACATTATCATCATGATCAACAAAATCTTTAATACTTAAAATTCGATGATCAGAAAATAGGTGCTCTAGCCCTCTCATGTTGTCAACATTTAAAAAGCCTGCATCAATAACAGCAATATGTATTCCTTGACCTTTAAAACCAAATTCATGGAGCCGTTGAGCTTGATGTAAATTCAATTGTTGATAGGTTGCTCCGTAGGGATAATGTTCCAAGTTATGACTAGATAGGTAAGCCTGTTTGTTGGTATTAAAAGGAAGTGCAACCTCCTCCTCGTATGTTATTGGGAGGTACTGAACATTTCTAATGTGTTCAATAAAGGAAATATTATTTAGAAGATTGATATGGTTAGAGTCATTGGTACTGATGGTAATAGCATTCAACCATTTTGATTGATTTTGCAAATAAAAATTTCCACTATTTAAAATGGAGTCAATATAAGTTTGATTGACAGGAAGATCATTGAATAGAATAGGAATGTTTTGTTTAGTACGTCTTAAAATAGCTCGTTCAGAAAGAAATTCTTCAGGGAAATTAATAGAGTAGGGACTATTGTTTTTGTCTGTGAATTGAACCCAAAATTTGATGGTGTCATTTTGGGCCATACTAAGAAGAGGTAGGTAGAAAACAAGAAGAAAAAGTAAAACTTTATTGACCATGATTGATGAGTTTCATTTCAAGTTCAGTTCCCTCATTAATGTCAGTAACATCAAAGAAATTAATCGATAAATCTTTATCAGACTTATAAATTAATCCGACATCTTTGGCATATACTTCTTTGGCTTTTTGGTACTCAATAGCATTTACATTGTCTTGTTGAACCACTATGACCGTAGAATCAAAGTTTATATTATTTATACTATAAGGGTTATGAATACTATCATATTTGTAAGACAATTCGGCTTCAGAATTATAGGCATTACCATTCCATATTTGTCCTCCTTTTACAGGAAAAATAAGTTTAGTGTATTTTACATTTTCTTCTGTTTGTTGGTAGGCTGAAGCTGTTTTTTTGCTAGTCCATACATCTTTAATTTCCCAATTTTCGGTTGTTGAAGTTCTCCAATAACGTTCCAATCGATAGGTGGTAGCATCTAGTTGTTCTGTAATGATTTCTTTAAGAAAATACTGAGTGGTATCATGCGCTCCTGTAGTGGAATGTGAGATTTCAGTCACTTTATATTCATTCCATTGCCCCAATTCTGTAGGAATATAGTTATAATGAAAGTTAATGGTAGCAGGAACATCTTTCTTCTTACAACCAATAAAGAGAAGTGCAATGAGGAGCGTTATGATAAATCTATATGTAAACATTAAAAATGTTGTCTAGTAAAGTTAACGAAAAAATATCAAAATATTGTGACTAAGTATACTCTTTTATCACTTGGGTAAATGATCTTCAAGGCTTATACCAACTGGCGTATTTGACATAATTATTTGCAACACGTTCAATTTCTCCCTCCAATAAGTGCTGTCCCACAGGTTTTATTTTTTTGGCTGGAATACCAGCATAGATATAGCCGGGTTCTGTAATCGTTCCTTGTGTTAAGATCGCTCCAGCTGCTACAATCACATGTTCGTTAACAATACAGCCGTCCATAACGATTGCTCCCATTCCTATGAGAACATTATCTTTAATCGTGCAGCCATGTACAATGGCTTTGTGTCCAATAGAAACATTATTTCCAATAGTTGTAGCAAATTTATTATAAGTACAATGGATAATAGCTCCATCTTGGACATTGACTTTATTTCCTAATTGGATAGTATTGACATCAGCTCTAACCACACTGTTGAACCAAAAACTACAATCGTCACCAGTTGTTAAGGCTCCAATTAGAGTCGCATTTTCTGCGATATAATTATTTTTTCCGAATAGGGGAGTATGATTTCTAACGGTCTTAATTAAGGGCATAAATCCGTTAGGTTTTATTTTTTCAATTGACCATCTACATACTTTTCTTCTCTGCTTTCAGAACCATCAGTATTGTAATATACCCATGTTCCTGTTTTTTGATAGTCGTACATGTTTTTACTGTAAACTAAATACCCTTTCATTTTAACCCCACCATTTTCATAGTATTCAGTTAAGGTATATGTTAATTTCTTTTTATGAGTAAGTTCCATTAATGAAGAAGGCTGCTCGTTACTATAATAAGAGCGTTTAGCAATATGATACATCAACCCTTTGTGATATTCTTCATAGTACTCCATTTTTCCATTAGGATGATAATCAATCCATAATTTAGGATACCCTTCCATATATTTAACTTGAGACTTTAAAGTTCCATCTTGATAATATAAGGTAAGTTTAGATCTAAAGTTGTCAATGTTAGCAAAGTCACGCTCTACAGCACCATTAGGGTAGAAGTTTTTATATATTTTCAATTGCCCCTCGATATAATACCCTCTGTGTAGCATTTGTCCACTAGTGTAAAAATCTTCAATCCATCCGTTTACAGCATAGCCTCTTTTCATCCTTACAGAGTCTCCTTTTAAAGCAATATTCAAAGGTTCGTAATAAGTAATTCCATAAACCTCATCAACTATAGCTTCAGTAAATTCAGGTTCTCTTACCATCTGTTTCTCCAAATTTTGTTGAGAGAATACGATATTAGAGGCTATTAATATAAATAACGTAGAAAGTAAAACTTTAATCATAAATCAGTTAATTAGCTAATAATTGTATATGCAATCGCTAATATACTAATTAAAGACTTTTATTAAAATAAACTTTATGCTTTTTATATAAAAAGCATAAAATAATTGATGTTGTTAGTGCCAATGATAGATAATTTGTACAACAAAATAGGTTAATTTTAAGAAGTGCTTTTCAATCTGTTTTACTTTTCGTTTATTAAAGGTGAAAAATAGAAGCTGTCTTTTTATTGTTTTAACTCGCTACAGGTGATGTTAAAAGGATTACCTTCTTATTGCAGTAGAGAGCTGAAAAGTAGTGTTTATATACCTAATGCTAGCGTGGCAAATCCTACCACTAAAGCAACAATAAAACCTGCTAATGTAATAATGATAGCATCTTTTTTGTTTTCAGCCAGAAGCGGGAAAATTCCATCTCCACTAGTAGCTATAGCTGCAGCAATTAAAGCAGCTATAGGAAAATCAGGAATGGTAATGTAGGTAACAGCAACTGCAATCATTCCCCCACAACCAGGAGTTGCTCCGATTAAAGCGGCGATGATAACGACTACAAATGTTGATGATTTCATCCAAGATTCGAAAGCTTCAGCTCCTACCAATACATCAATAATAAAGTTAAAAGTAATTAATCCTAGAAAGACATAGGTCACAACTAATGTAATGTCAACAACTGAATCAATTAAAGTAGTTTTAATGCTTTCATTACTTCCAAAATTACAACACTCTTTTAAGACAAGTTTATTCACTAAATAGTAAATAATGCTAATTACAGTAAGCGCTATTGTTGCTCCAACAGTTAAATCAGCTATGGCTTCAATTTCTCCACCCCATAAAGCCATGATCGATCCAGGAGCTAAGAAGATGGCTAAGGCTAAAATGATATAAAGACCAAATTGTTCAATGAATTTATGGGCTAACGTTGTATTTTCAGAGAAGTCACATTGCTCATTATTTTCTTCTTTTAGCGAGTAGTTATTGGCTACTCTAAATCCAAAGGCATCCACTACATAGCCTAAAACAACTCCAACAATAAATCCAACGATATTAACAATCATAAATGCAGTTAAGTTGGCAGCTACATTGGCTTCATCAGAAGCCCCTAATAAAACAAATGACCCCTCCCCAAGCGTTGTGATGAAAGTCGCAAAAAGTCCTCCAAACGAGAGTTTATTGTTTTTGTACATTGACGAAGCTACTATTGTACCTCCACAACCAGGGATTAGCCCCAGTAAACCTCCAATAATAGGCTGTGCCCATTTTGGCCCAATTTGAGCACTTTCTTTTATTTTTTTACCTGAATAATGTGTGATTAACGTTACTCCAATGATAGAGATAGAAACATAACCTCCAATAACCCCTGCGGCCTCAAGATTCTCTACAATAAATTCCCACAAATTAAAATCCATACTTTAATTTTCTAGCTATAATTCTATACGTTTTCTTTATTCTTATTTTGAATAAATCCAAATAGCGGCCAAAGTTGCAATTTAATTCTCTATTATGCAATACCTTTTTTAAGGTATCTGTACTTTGAATTAAGTTTCTAAAAACAAAAAGCAACCTTTTTTTGTTTAACCGTCTTTATTTTATGTTAAAAATTACTGCTATTAGTTAATAGATATTTCCAATTAATTAAGGAGTATTTTAATAGATTTACAGAGGTAGAAAATAAATGTATGAATCGGGGGATTAAAGCTTTGTTTATTGTGCTTTTGATGTTGCTCTATGGATATAGAGTTCAAGTGATGGCGCAATGTAGTATCCCGTCTCTAATTCCTAATCATAATTTTGAAAGCAAAGTGAGTTGCCCTACAGCATCAGGGCAAATTACTGCAGCTACTGCTTGGCAGGAAACCTCAAACTTTAGTGCTGAATACTATAATTGTGGGTTTACCAATATCGCATCTACGTACAATGCTCCTCCAACACCAAGTGCTGGAACAGGTTATATTGGTTTAGCCAATCAATCTACAGGTAATAAACAATATGCGAGTGCTTGTTTGTCTAGCGGTCTAATAGCTGGGCTATCTTATACTTATCAATTTGATATTGCTGCTGCAAATGGAAGTTCATCAAGTTTGTTTAATGGAGCAACAAGTGATCTATCCTATACGATGGTTCTTTACGGAAATACGGCTTGTCCTGTACCAGCTTATCCGTCTAATTCCTGTCCTAGTCCCGCTGACGGTTGGCAGGTCTTAACTACAGTAACTATTACTGTTTCTGCCAGTGAATGGACAACCCATAGTATAGAGTTTGTGCCTTCTGCTAATATTCAGAGTATAGCAATTGGGCCAGATTGTAATACCGCTTCCAATACTACTGGATTATGTAGTGGAGGTTTATGTTACAACTATTACTATTTGGATAATCTTATTTTGAATTTAACCAACCTTTATCCTACAGTCGAAGCTGGACAAGATTTGACGAATGACTGTACAACACCAACCAATACTTTAACTGCTAATGTTTCCGGAGGAACACCAAACTTTAATTACGAATGGGCGCCTACTACTGGATTAGACAATCCACTTAGTCAAACTCCTGTTGCTAATCCTACAGCAACAACAGATTATATTGTAACAATAAGTGACGCTAATGGATGTGAAGATAAAGATACGATTAGGGTGATTGTTGATAAAACCCCTCCTAATGCCAGTGCTGGTCCTGATAAAACAATTAATTGTACTAATCCTACCATTACATTAGCAGCATCTGGGGGAGGAACATACTCTTGGTCTCCTGCAATTGGCTTAAATAGCACAAGTATAGCCTCACCGTCTTCATCGGCTACAGCAACTACAAATTATACGGTAACAGTAATAGGAGATAACGGATGTGTGAATACTGATGAAGTTTTGGTTACAGTAGATAAAGATTTACCCAACGCACAGACTGGACCAGATATTACTACCAGTTGTAACGTGCCAGATGCCCAACTTTCAGCTTCTGGTGGAGGGACTTACAGTTGGTCTCCTAATATTGCGCTAACAAATTCAACTATCGCAAACCCAATAGCTCGACCAGCAACTACTACCACTTATACGGTGACGGTAACAGCTCCTAATGGTTGTGAATCTACAGCAAGTACAACCGTAACAATTAATACCCCTACACCTTTAGCTTTACCCGGAAATGATATTAAAAGATGTGGAGTCAATACTGTAACTTTTGCACCAGATTTGTCGACTCAATTGCCCATTGATACTTATTTATGGACAGCTGCCAATAATAATCCCTCAACAGTTTCATTTGTTGATGCTACTGATCCAAATACAGCAGTCAATAATTTGGTAGAAGGTACTTATCAATTTTATTATACAGTAGCTAATAATATTTGTCCAGCTGTTACCGATTCACTATTGGTCTTTATATACGACCCACCGTTTGCTGATGCAGGTCAGGATGATAGTTTGTGCCAGCTTTACAGTACAATACTCAATGCTAACATTCCTCAGGGAACTTCTTCGGGGACATGGTCGCTGCAGAGTAATTATCCCAATCCTAACCCCGGAGCTGTAGTTTTTTCAGATGTTAATAATCCTAATGCTACGGTTTCAGGATTAAGTGAAGGGGTTTATCATTTGATTTGGACAGTTCGTAATGGTGTCTGTCCCGCTGCGAGAGATACTGTCGAAATAAGTGTTTTTGATGAGCCAATTGCAGTAGCAGGAGTAAATGATAGTTTGTGTGGTTTATATAGTGTAAACTTAAACGCTTCCCCTGCTTTAGGTACTTCTACAGGAGTATGGACTGCGGCTCAAAATAACCCGAGTATGGCAATTTTTTCAAATGATATTTCTCCTTTTTCAACGATTTCTGGTTTAGTTGAGGGAACTTACACTTTTCAATGGACAGTTAGCAATGGGAGTTGTACTTCGGCTGTTGATACAGTATATATTAGTGTTTTTGATACTCCTGTCGCAGTAGCAGGAACTCCTTTAAGTATTTGCGGAGAAGATACCTTAAACCTTGACACTTTATTCTTTCTCAATGCTAATGATCCAGTTGGAACAGCCTCAGGAATTTGGTCTGTTTCTCAGTATTTTAATAACCCATCTATACCTGTTTTTATTGATGATACTAGCCATGTTACAGGAGTTACTAACCTGTTAGAAGGAGCTTATCGTTTGGTTTGGAAAGTAAGTAATGGTAATTGTACCCCAGCTTATGATTCTGTAGAAATTCTTGCGCTTGATAAACCTAGGGCAGTTGTTGGTGATGATCAAAGTTGGTGTGCAATTTATGCCACTGATCTGGAAGCAAGGACAGTGGTTGGGAATGCAGTAGGAGAGTGGTCAATCCCAACTAATTGGAATAATCCCTCTACAGTAACTATTGACGATGTATTGGATGCAAATAGTCAAGTTTCAGGATTAATAGAAGGAGTTTATAAATTGGTATGGACTGTCAGCAATGGAAATTGTGATCCTGCAACAGATACTTTAACAATTAATATTTATGACCAGCCAGTAGCAGATGCAGGTTCAGATATTGAATTATGTGCGATATACAATACCTCTTTAAATGCTGTAGATCCAATTGGAACCTCTTCTGGAGTTTGGTCGCAAGATATCAGTTATAATGGTAATACTTTAGTGAGTTTTGATGACGATACCTTGAACACAACGAATTCTCAAAATTATATTGAGGGAACATATCAATTGATTTGGACAGTAAGTAATGGTGTTTGTAATGTCGATAAAGATTCAGTTTTGGTGACTATTTATGATATGCCAATAGCTGATGCAGGCTTTGATCAATATAACTGTGATGTTGATACCGTTGAATTCAGCGGTCAAGGAAATGTAGGAACAGCTATTGGAGAGTGGATGTTGTCCCCTTTATATCCCTATCCAAGTATTCCAACATTTAGAGATCATAGTAATGGTAATACATTGGGAGATAACTTTATTGTAGGTGATTATATGGTTTTATGGGTAGTAGAAAATGGAGTATGTCCATCAGATACTGATACCGTTTTTATTCACAATATGGAGCGACCAGTTGCAATTGCAAATTATGAAGAGCAGCAATGTGACAATAAATGCTTTGAAGTGGTCAGTCTATCTACTGCACCAGAAGGAGATGGGGTCTTGATGCATTGGATAATTGATCAACAAGATTATTATGATAGTGTTCCCGAAATTTGTATAACTACAGCTGGAGAATACGAAGTGAAATTAGAGGTTACAGCTTCTAATGGCTGTGTGGATAGCCTAATTGATGCTCCTTTAATTATAGTGAATCCATCTCCTTTTGCTGACTTTGAGGTATTACATGAAACAGACTCAATATTAGAATTACAACGATTGGATATTGAAAATTTAGCATCTGCCGATGTAGAAAGTTATACTTATTCTATGGGAAATGGAGACACAATTGAAGAACCCGATTTTCTTTATTTTTATCATGATTTTGGTCGCTATAACGTCACCCAATGGGTAGAAAATCAATATGGATGTAGAGATTCTGTAGCAATTGAGCTTGATGTAAAACTAAGAAGATCTGTTTTCGTTCCTAATACATTTACGCCTAATAATGATGGTTTAAATGATATTTTTAAACCCGAAACTAGAGGGCTTTCAGAAGAATTTTATGAGTTTACAATTTATAATCGCTGGGGAACATTAATTTTTACTTCAACTTCTCCTTCGATTGGATGGGATGGAACTTATAAAGGAGAGACCGTAGAAGATGATGGCTATATTTGGAAGTTGAAATATGCTAAAGAAGATGGTATTGAAATACATCAAGAACAAGGACATGTAATGATTTATAAATATTCAAGAAGATAAATGAAAATCAATTGGATTATATATTGTTTGGTCGGGGCTTTGATATTAATTGGGGGAGAAGCTTATACACAATGTAATGCTGATGCAGGAAACGATACCGTTGTAGATTGTAATAATCCTTCAGTAGTCTTAAATGGTTCAGGAGGTGTACTTTATTCTTGGTCGCCAGCTAATGGTTTAGATGACCCTAATATTGCTAATCCAACGGCTTCACCCAATAATACTACGACCTATACATTAACTGTTACTGGTGGAAATGGTTGTACACAGACCTCTGATGTAACAGTTACTGTTGATGATGCTACCCCAACTGCCGATGCAGGAAATGATGCAACCACAGATTGTTTAAATCAACCTTCTGTAACGTTAAATACATCAGGAGGTGTAGGTTATCTGTGGAGTCCGGCTACTGGGTTAGATGATCCAACTTCTGCTACACCTGTAGCCAATCCGAATGTAACAACGACCTATACAGTGACGGTTTCGGGAGCAAATGGATGTACTGATACAGATGATGTTACAATAACTGTTAATAAAGATTTGCCTGCTGTAAATGCAGGAAATGATACTGTTATCGATTGTAATGTAACAGCGATAACCTTAAATGGTTCTGGTGCGGGTACTTATTCTTGGTCGCCAATTATAGGGTTATCTGATCCTAATATTTCCAATCCGGTGGCAACCCCTTCATCAACAACGATATATACCTTGTCTGTTACTGGAGCCAATGGGTGTGTGGCTACTGATGCCCTAACCTTAACAGTAGACAATCAACCCCCTTCTGTTAGTGCTGGAGCTGATGTTACAATTGACTGTAATACCCCGTCAACTACCCTAAATGCTCAAGGTGGGAATAGTTATGTTTGGAGTCCTTCAACAGGACTTAATGACGCTTCTATTGCAGCTCCTAATGCTATGCCAGCAGTGACCACAACATATACAGTTGAAGTAACAGCATCAAATGGATGTAACGCAAATGATCAAGTCATTGTAACAGTAGATAAAGATCCACCCCCAGCTAATGCGGGACCTGATTTTGGAACTACCTGCGCCTCATTAAATGCACAGCTTTCTGCTTCTGGCGGAATTGCCTATTCTTGGAGTCCTACTACAGCTTTGAGCAATCCTAATATTGCGAATCCATTGGCTGCTCCTCCAACTACAACAACATATACCGTAACGGTTACAGGAGCAAATGGGTGTACAGCTACAGATAATACCATTGTAACATTAAATGATATTACACCAACATCTAATGCAGGAATTGATCAAGAATTATGTGGCGTTTATTCAACAGTTTTGGCTCCTGATGTTTCTAATAACCTCAATACAGATTATTTTACTTGGGGAGCAGATCCGTTAAACCCTACGGCTGTAACATTTTCTAACTTAAATGACCCTAATGCGACTTTAGGAAATTTACAGGAAGGTATTTATACTATTTATTGGACGGTCTCTAATAATGTGTGTCCTCCAGTTCAAGATACTTTATTGGTGAAAGTATATGATCCTCCAATAGCAAATGCTGGTGTGGATGACAGTGTTTGTGCAGCAAATAATGTCAATCTAACAGCAAGTCCAGCCATTGGTTTATCTGAGGGGGAATGGAGTTTACAAAACGATTTTCCTAACCCTAATCCTACTGCAGTAGTTTTTGCTGACAGTTCTATTAATACGACTAATGTTTCAGGATTAGTAGAAGGAGTATATCATTTTATTTGGACAGTGAGTAATGGAAATTGCATAGCCGACAAAGATACTGTTGAAATATCGGTATTTAATCAACCGACTTCCAATGCAGGTGAGGATATCCATTTATGTCATTTATATACAGCTGATTTAGATGCTGTTCCTACAGTTGGTACCGCTCAAGGGTTCTGGTATTTAGATCCCGTGTTTATGAATCCTGGTGCTGTAGTATTCGCAGATAGTTCATTGCCATCTAGTAATTTGAGTGGATTACAAGAAGGTGTGTATCAAGTTATATGGGAAGCGTATAATGGAAATTGTCCTGTTGCCAGAGATTCGGTACAAATTCATGTGTATGATCAGCCTGTTTCAAATGCTGGGGCAGCGTTGAGTGTTTGTGGAGTAGATTCTTTAAATACAGATACCTTACTATTTTTGAATGCTGATTTTCCTGTGGGAACTTCTACAGGTGTTTGGTCATTAGATGCTAATTTTTCAAATCCGTCTCAAGCTATATTTATTGACAGTACTAGTCCAATATCAAGTATGACTAATTTGTTGGAGGGTGTTTATCAATTCGTATGGACTGTTGCCAATGGAACTTGCGTTGATGCAACTGATATTATTCAGGTTACTGCTTATGATAGTCCTTATGCTAATGGCGGAATAAACCAAGATTTATGTGGTCAATATGAGGTAGAAATGACTGCTTTTTCACCTATTGGAACTTCAACAGGGTTATGGAGTCCTGATTTGAATTTTAATAACCCTTCATTGATTAGTTTTGATAATCCAACAAATCCAAACTCCAATTCAACAGGTTATATTGAAGGAGAATATCAATTAATATGGACGGTTTCTAATAGTAATTGTGCTCCTAAAGATGACACCATTCGAATTGTTATTTATGATCCTCCAATAGCAGATGCAGGTAGTGATATAGAGGTTTGTGATACATCAGTGGTAGCTTTTCAGGCAGTTGATCCAATAGGTTGGGCATCAGGAGTATGGAGTGAAGATACGAATTTTGGAAATCTTACTGATATAATCTTATTAGATGATACTTTAAATACAACCCAAGGTTCAGGATATGTAGAAGGAACGTATCAATTTGTTTGGACTGTAACAAATGGAGTCTGTGCTGATGATAAAGATACAATGCAAGTTATCATGTATAATATGCCTGTTTCAGTGGCTGGTGAAGACCAGTATCTATGTGATGTAGATACCATTCAGTTTAGTGGAGGAGGAGATGTGGGGACAGCAATTGGATATTGGATGATAGATTCAATGTATACTTATTCTAGTGTACCATCGTTTAGAGATAGTAGCAATGCTAATACAATGGCAGATGATTTTATTGTCGGCGATTATCCTTTAATTTTTGTTGTAGAAAATGGTGTATGCCCAATAAGTTATGATACCGTTTTAATTGTTAATAAGCCCAAACCTGTAGCTGGGTGGGAATTCCCTACAGAAGTTTGTGATAATAAATGTTTTGATTTAATTAGTCTATCAACAGCTCCTACAGGGGAGACGATAACAGTTGAGTGGGAATTAGGAGATGCGTTTTATCAAGACAGTAATTCATTAGCTTGTTTATATGAAACAGGAGAAGAAGATATTAAGTTAGTTGTTACTGCATCAAATGGATGTCAAGATAGTTTAGAGGCTATAGATACCATTAGGGTAAATCCTTCACCTACAGCTAATTTTGACTTAAGTTTTTATGCAGATTCATTATTAGAGTTGCAACGTTTAGATGTTACCAATCTGGCCTCACAAGATGTTTTAAGTTTTCAATATGCTATGGGCAATGGAGATACTCTATATGATGAAGATTTTATCTACTTCTATGAAACGTATGGGCTTTATGAAATTACCCAATGGGTAGAAAATCAATATGGGTGTAGAGACTCTATTAGTCATGGACAACAAGTAGGAAAGCGACGTGCAATTTATGTGCCTAATTCTTTCACCCCCAATGGAGACGGAGTGAATGATTACTTTGGCCCAATATCTAGAGATTTGTCACCAGACTTTTATGAGTTTACCATTTCGAATCGTTTGGGTAAAGTATTCTATAGCAGCAATACTATTGATGAAAAATGGGATGGACGAATAGATGGGAAATTAGTTCAAGATGGAACATTTATTTGGTCTTTAACTTATTTATTTGAGGGAGAAATAGAAGTTCGAACTAAAGAAGGGCATGTCGTCATTTTAAAATAATTAGGGATATTTTTAATACTAAATTGTACCTTTTTTAGTTAAATAGGTATTATAACTATATGAAATATAGGGAAGGTTACCTTTTCTCATTTTACACATATATAGTTAAAACCTTAATATTATGAAAGTACTTTTATTCTTGATCATTTCAATTTCTTCCTTTCCTTTATGTGTAAATCTTCTAGATGTAAAAAATCAAACGGTTCATCACTTAATCCCTCAAAAAAAAGAAAAGCAATTAACCCAAGAAAAGGATTCGGTTACAATCGCACTCGATTTGTCTAACCAAAACCTTGAGTTTATTCCTAATGAATTATTGAATTATGTAGCTTTGGAAACTATTAATTTGAGTCAGAATCAGCAACTAAAAATTGAACAATCATTCTATCGTTTAGCTCAAATAAAAACATTGAGGGCCATGAATTTAAGTAGTTGTCAATTGGCATATATTCCATTTTCGATTAATGAAATTAGAGGACTAGAAGTCTTAGATTTAAGTAATAACTATTTATTCGAAATACCAGATATGATGCATAAAATGCAGCATTTAAAACATGTAGATTTAAGCCAAAATGATTTAAAAGAATTAGGTTATGCACCGAGTTTATGGAGAAATTTAGAGACCATTAATTTAAAAGGGAATCCTCGATTAGATATGGAAAATGCTTTTCGTGGACTATCATATTTAACTCAATTGAAAAGGGTTGAGGTCAGTAATTTACGTGAAATTCCAGAAAATACGATACGATTAGATGTAGAAGAACTTGTTTTTGAAGCATGCAGTTTTAAGGAAAGTACAGTGAAATTTCCAGAAAATAGTAAAATAAAGGCTGTTGTTTTTGATGATTGTAAAAAAACAAAATTTAATAAAGTGTTGCCTGCTATTGCTACGAATAAGAAATTAGAAGAATTAAAGTTAATTAATAACAATTTAAAACGCTTAGTAATAGATTCTATTCAGTTTCCTAACTTAAAGTTATTAGATCTAAGTGGAAATGCTATTGATCCAAAAGATTTAGAAAGGCTCAAAAAACAATTTCCAAATTGTAAAATAGAAGATGGAAGAGAGGAAAACAAAAGTGTAATTCCAGAAAAAAGGATTATAAGTCCTCCTATTCAACAAGCTTTGATAACTCCAAAAGAGTTTGAGGTAGTACCTAATCAACCACAAAGGTTAACAACTTCAAACTCTAGACTAACAATACCCCAAAATGCATTTTTAGATGAAGCTGGAAAGGTCATTACAACACCAGTTAAAATTGCTTACAAGGAAATTTTAAATCCAGTGGATCAAATTTTAAGTGGAATTCCAATGGAGTATGATAGTGCAGGTACTACCTATAACTTTGAATCGGCTGGAATGATAGAATTTAGAGCTGAATCTGAAGGAAAAGAAGTGTTTCCTAATCCTAATGCTTTAATCAATGTAGAATTAGACTCTAAATTTACAGATGCTAATTATAGTTTTTACTCAATTGATGATGAAACAGGAAAGTGGGATTATCTTCAACCAGCAATACAAAAAGAAGAAGTAACCAATGCTACGGCGCCCAAACTAAATAAGGAAATTAGCGCATTAAAGCCTGAACTAACACTCCCACAGTTAAGGCATCATATTGTTAAAAATCGGAGGGGAAGAAAAACCTATTACGTTAAAGTATATCAAAATTACATTGCAGGTGGATATTATGAAAGTCTTCAATTCTTGAATAAGTCAAAACTAATAGTTGATTATAAAAAAGCAAGAGTATTAAGAAGAACCCTAAAAAAGTACCATAAAGAAAATAGAAATTATTTAGGTGTTCATGATGGTGAATTAGTTCAGGAAAATCTTTGTTTTGGATATGATTTTACGATTAATAAAGAGCAAGATGTCTTTGATTTAACGATACACTATATAGACAGTTCGTTAACTGTTCCTTGTAGGTTGTCCTCTAAAAGCAATAAGAATTCGGAGCAAAAACAGTATTTAAAATTTTGGAAAAGGTATAACAAAATCATGAAAGAAGAGCGCGGAGAGCAAGCAACAAAACTCAAAAAATATACCTCAGAAATGAATACCTATGAAAGTAGGCTCCAAGTTTATCAAGATGAAATGCGTAATTACCGTGGAGCTTTAACTTATACCAAAACCTATACTGTAGGATTAACCGGATTTGGAATCTTTAATTGGGATCGATTACCAAGAGCTAGTATTAACATAACTCAAAAGAAGAAGCGAAATAGAGTAAAAGTAATGTTGAAAAATGTAGGAAAAGCACTGTTTGTTCCTGTAGTACTTTATATTTTAGATAAGAAAAACAACACTTATATAAAAGAGAGAGATGTGAATCATCTGACTTATGATGAGGGAAGAAAATATTCATTATTATTGATGGATGCTGAGGAAAATATCGTCATAGTAAATCATAAAGCATTTGCAGATGGCGTTAAAAATATGCAAGACTTTACAGTTGAATTTGAACCAGAATTTATTGCTAAAGATGATGTAAAAAGAGCAGACCTACTAAAAAAGCTGATGTGATGAAAAAAATGCTGCTCATCTTGTTGCTTCCTATAACAGTTTGGACGCAATCTCGAAGTTTTAAAACATTTTCAGAAACGTATGTCGCTAAAGAGAATAGCTATTTCACAGCTTATGATTGGCAATCTTTTTTTGAGTCAGGAGTAGCTCTAAATGAACTGGATATTGAAAATATAGATCAGGAATTATTGAGCGCAACCGTCTTTTTTACGTTTAATAAAATCAGGGCGAAGAAAAGAAGAGCTCCTTTAGTGATGAATGAAGCATTGTATCAAGCAGTACAAACTTATGGAAGTTATTACCGTTCAGGGAGTTTTAAGCATCGAGATGGTAATATCAGAAAGGCAAAAAAATGTGTGAAGTATGTAGCGATGGATAAAGGTTATCATGGAGCATTTCAAAAGGTATATATTAAACAAGCTCAAGCGATTAATAAGAAACGAAGAGCTGTTTATCATCATGATAAAAAAGCAGAGGATGGAACAGGTTATTATTATGGAGGAAAACCTAAAGCTAAAGATTCTTTAAGAGCGTTAAAACCAATATTACCATATACTTATGAGGAGTTTGCAGAAGAGGTGGTGAAAAGGTGGTTTAGAGGGAATAATGCCAAGTTCAGTAAGGGAAAAGCCTTTACTGAGGGGGCTTGTTATGTTTATATCCATTATAAAAATGTTAACAAACGATATCTTCCTTATGCTAGAGTATTATTTGTAGTAGGAGGAAGAAGAATGTTATTAATGCCTGAAGATTAATGAAAATTATTCCATCTCACTAAATTCAATTATCTTTATAAGCAGTAGCAAGCGATAAAACTTGCATGCATTAAGTCAATACGAATAATTATGATTACCTTAAAAGATAACCAAATTACGATTCAAAGAGTTGAAGGAGAAATTCCAGAAGTAAAAGCAGAGAATGAGAATGATTTATTCTTTGGTATAGGCTATTGTCATGCTTATGATAGAGGGATTCAGATGATGGTGATGAAAACATTGGGAGCTGGACGAGCTGCTGAATTGTTAAAAGGTAGTCCTGAAATGATAGAAATTGATCGTTTTTTTAGATCAACAGGATGGCAATATAATATCCAGTCAGAAGTAGAAAAATTTTCTGCTGAAGAACTTGAGAAACTACAAGCATATTGCGATGGCGCTAATGAATGTTTTCGAAAAAGAAAACCTTGGGAATTATCAATATTATTAGGGTTTAAAGACTTTGAATGGACGATTGGAGATATGGTGTTATTGAGTCGAATGATAGGTTATTTAACTTTAGCACAAGCTCAAGGTGAAATAGAACATTTGTTTATAGAATTAGTTCAAAAAGGAATATCCAAAGAATTATTAAATGAACTTTTTCCTGAGATTTTAGGTGATTATGATGAGGAGTTATTGAAGAAAATACAGTTGGTCGATAATATTATCCCAGAAGCAGTAAAACAGAGTAAAATAGTTGACCCTATGATGGCTTCCAATAATTGGGTAATTAGTGGAGAAAAATCTGCTTCAGGAGAACCGCTATTGGTGAATGACCCCCATTTAGAGATTAACCGATTACCGTCAGTTTGGTATGAAGTTCGACTCAACAATAAAGGAAACTATTCTCATGGAATGACAATGCCTGGAATTTGTGGATTGTTAATTGGTGCCAATGGTCATTTAGCCTGGGGAACCACTTATGCTTTTATGGATGCTATTGATTCTTGGGTAGAACAGTGTAAGGACGAATCCTATTTAAAAGATGGGGAGTGGATTCCGTTTAAGAAAAGGGAAGAGGTTATTAAAGTAAAAGGAAAAAAAGCTCAAAAAGTTACGTTCTACGAAAATGAACATGGGGTGCTCCAAGGAGAACCTACTAAAGAAGGGTATTATTTGTCATCGCGTTGGAGTGGTCAAGATGGTGGAGCGACTTCGATTAAGAATGGCTTATTGATGTTTTCAAGAGCTTCAGTGGAAGAAGGAATGGAATGTTTAGGGCAATTTGAAATGGCATTTAATTGGGTTTTGGCCGATAAAACAGGAAATATTGGTTATCAAATGTCAGGGTTACTTCCCAAGAGAAAAGCGGGAGTCTCAGATTTTGTACCATTAATTGGTTGGGATTCAACTTATGATTGGAAAGGCTATTATCCACATACAGATTTACCTAGCGAATTGAATCCAGAAAATGGAGTTATTGCTACAGCAAATGAAAAAATAACCACTTCAGGAAAGGTTCCAACACAAACGATAGCCATGGGAGATTATCGTTCCAAGAGAATCAAACAATTGCTGTCAGAAAAGGAAAAACTGGGGGTTGAAGACATGAAAGAAATGCATTATGATGTGTATTCGATTCAAGCTGAAAAGTTTATGCATACTATTCGCCCGTTGTTACCTGACACCCCTAGTGGGATTTGTTTAAGAGATTGGGATTTGTGTTATGATATAGATTCAGAGGGAGCGTTTTTATTCGAACAGGTTTACAGAAGTTTATACGCGGTTGTTTTTGGTCCAGTAATAGGAAAAACTACACAACAATTTTTACAAAATGAAACCGGAGTGTTTGTAGATTTTTATGAAAATTTTGATAAAGTTTTGCTCAAGGAATCTTCAGCATGGTTTGGAGAAAAGACAAAGCAAGCAATATATGAAGAAGCTATTCGGATAGGTCTAGAGGGAGAGGTCAAAAAATGGGGAGAAGTCAATCAGTTTTCGCTTAAAAATATTCTTTTAGGAGAAGCATTACCTCAGTTTTTAGGATTTAACAAAGGACCATTCGCTTTGCCTGGAGGAAGAGCGACGATATTGCAAGGGCAAGTATACAGAGCCAATAATAGAAATACCACCTTTGCTCCATCTTGTAGAATGATTGTTGATTTTGGAGAGGAAACGATCTATACCAATTATTCTGGAGGAGTCTCAGATAGAAGATTTTCAAAGAATTATAACAACGATTTTCAAAATTGGGACAACAAAATTTATCGTAAATACAGTTTAGCAAAACCAACTTAGTTAAGATAGATGATGGTAATCTTTGCTTCTATTTCATGAATTTCAATTATCTTTATAGCTTCTAAAAATTGAAACAGAAGAATAGAAGGGAATGTCGGATATAATAAAGTTATTGCCAGATAATGTAGCCAATCAAATTGCGGCGGGAGAAGTGGTACAAAGACCATCATCGGCTGTAAAAGAATTGTTAGAAAATGCAATAGATGCTGGTTCAACAAAAATTGATTTAATTATAAAAGATGCTGGTAAAACTTTAATCCAAGTAGTGGATAATGGAGGAGGCATGTCAGAAACAGATGCAAGAATGTGTTTTGAGCGTCATGCCACTTCAAAAATTACTTCTTCGGATGATTTATTTGCGTTGAGGACAAAAGGGTTTAGAGGAGAAGCGCTAGCTTCTATAGCAGCAATAGCACAAGTTGAACTACAGACTAAAACAGAAGAAAGTGATTTAGGAACACATATTGTAATCGAAGGAAGTACAGTAAAGAGTCAAGAGCCTGCGGCTTGTCCAACTGGAACAAAGTTTACGGTAAAGAATTTATTTTTTAATGTTCCTGCACGTCGAAATTTCTTGAAGTCCAACCCTGTTGAGACCAAACACATTGTCGATGAATTTGAACGTGTAGCTTTAACGCATCCTGATATTCATTTCACGATGCACCACAACGAAAATGAGGTGTTCAATTTACCTCCTACAACATTACGCCAACGTATAGTAAATGTGTTTGGTAAAAAAATGAATGAAAGAATTGTCCCTATTGAGCAGGAAACAACAGTGGTGAATATATCAGGGTATGTGATTAAACCCGAATATGCCAAAAGAACCAGGGGAGAGCAATTCTTTTTTGTAAATGATCGTTTTATCAAAAGCACGTATTTAAATCACGCAGTAAAGTCGGCTTATTCGAATTTAATAAGTAGTGAACAATACCCATCGTATTTTATCTATTTAGAGGTTTCACCTGATTTCATCGATATTAATATTCATCCAACTAAAACAGAAATTAAGTTTGAAGATGAACGAACGGTGTATGCCATTTTAAACTCAGCAATCAAAAACTCTCTAGGGAAATATAATATAGCCCCTACGTTGGACTTTGACCAAGAGACTTCATTCAATGTCGCGCCATTAAAAGAAGGGCAAGAAATTAAAATGCCTACCATTCAGGTTGATACGACTTATAACCCATTTGAAACATCTGATAAAAGTGAGACAAAAAGCACTTCAACATCTAGTTTTAAAATGCCAAAAGCGACAGCTTTTGAGCAAGATGAAGTCGATGCCAATCTAGATTTTTTAGCGTCGATTCAAGAAACGTCAACAAATGTTAAAAATGCTGACATTTTTACCGAATCTGAAACTGTGGAACAAAATTGGTCGGAAGAAACTACAGTTGAGACCAAGCAAAAGTTTTATCAACTGCACAACAAATATATTCTGACTCAAGTGCGTTCTGGGCTGTTAATGATCGATCAGCAAAGAGCTCACCAAAGAGTTTTATTTGAGCAGTTTTTAAATAAAATGGAGGAACGAAATATTGAAACTCAAAAATTGCTTTTTCCTCAACAAGTAGAATTAAATGCAAGTGATTTTGCATTGATTAGTGAATTGTTAGATGAATTAAATAATGTTGGGTTTGAAATTTCAGTTTTTGGACAAAATACATTGGTAATTAATGGTTTACCTGTAGGTGTTTCGGATAGTGAGGCTGAACGTTTAATTGAGCGTTTACTAGAAGAATTAAAACACAATACCAATAATACAGGAACCAATTATCAACAGAAAATGGCAATGATTATGGCCAATAGTTCGTGTATAAAAATGGGAAGAAGTATGGAACATGAAGAGATGGAGCACCTGTTTAATGAATTGTTTGCGTGTCAATCACCAAACTTTAGCCCATCTGGAAAACCAATCATTGTGAAGTTTGAAGAAGATGAACTCGACCAACGTTTTGAAAGAAAGAGATAATGTTAGATCAAATTTTTAGAAATATGACACCTGTCGTTAAGAACTTATTGATTCTTAACGTCTTGTTTTTTCTGGCACAGTTTGCCTTGCCAGCAGTAATGCATCAAATGGCGCTTTATCCAATTGGGACAGATAATTTTAGGCCTTGGCAGTTGGCAACGCATTTTTTTATGCACAGTACCAGTTCTTTTTTTCATATTTTATTTAACATGTTTGCTGTAGTGATGTTTGGTTCGCATTTAGAACGTGTATGGGGATCACAAAAGTTTTTATTCTACTATTTTTCTACAGCGTTAGGAGCGGCTTTATTGCATTCACTTGTAGTGTATTTAAGAATGGAAAGTTTGGCTGCTGAAATGAGTCCAGAGGCTGTAGACTACGTCGTTCAGAATGGTACTCAATTATGGGAGAGCCAGAGGAATTATTCTGATCCATCTATGGGGCAATTAAATGCAATGCGTAATGCTCCTGTTTTAGGTGCTTCAGGGGCTGTTTTTGGAATTTTGGTAGCATTTGGATATTTATTTCCAAATACTGAATTGATGTTGCTTTTTCCTCCAATTCCAATTAAGGCAAAATTTCTTGTTGTTGGTTATATTGCTTTAGAGTTGTATTTAGGATTTGCCAATAATCCGCAAGATAATATAGCTCACTTTGCACACCTAGGTGGAGCACTCATAGGTATTCTGCTAGTACTGTATTGGCAAAGAGATAAACGTAATTTTTATTAAGATGAGAGATGTTGTAGGAAATATAAAGGCTTTGTACAATAGAGGAGGGATGTTCTTAAAGTTGTTATATGTAAATGTGGCCATTTATGTTGTATTGAATATTTTTATAGGAGGATTGTTCCAGTTAGATCTTATTCATTGGTTTTCATTTGATTCCAACCTGTTGAGTAATATCAATAAACCGTGGAGCCTCTTTACCTATATGTTTATTCATGGAGGAACAAGACATATCTTGTTTAATATGTTGGTGCTCTTTTTTGTTGGGAGCATGTTTGAACATTACTTTGGCAAGAAAAAAGTTTTGAGTACCTATATTATAGGAGGATTGGCTGGAGCTGTCTTGTTTTTAATTACTCAAAATATATTTCCTTTATTGATTAATAGTGGACCCTCAACTTTATTAGGAGCCTCTGCTTCTGTAATGGCTATTTTTGTTGGTCTTGCTGCTTATAAACCTAATTTAGAAGTTGCGGTTTTTGGTGTATTTAATGTTAAACTGTACATCCTAGCTTTACTATATGTCGGGGTAGATTTATTGAGTGTAGGAAATTTAGACGGCGTGGCACACTTTGCGCATTTAGGTGGAGCAGCATGGGGATATTATATGGGAAGCCAGTTAAAAAATGGAAAAGATGTGAGTATGTGGTTTGATAAAGCCATTGGTAATTTATCAGGAATCTTTAAAAGAAAACCTAAGATGAAAGTTTCTTATTCCAATAATCCTAAGCCTCCTAGAGATGACTATGAGTACAATGCTAAAAAGCAATCAGATCAGCAAAAACTGGATGCTATTTTAGATAAAATAAAAGTTGGTGGATATGAAGCACTATCTAAAAAAGAGAAAGAGTTTTTAAATAATTTTTAAACTTGGAGTTGGTCAAAAAAATAGCTCATTATTTAATATACACTTTAAACATTATTGTTGTAATAGGGCTGTTGTCTGCTTATTTAGCAAGTTATGTATCTCCCAAAACAACGGTTCTCTTTGCCTACTTTGGCTTAGCATACCCTATATTTTTGATAGCGAATATCGGATTTGCTATTTATTGGGGGATTAACAGAAAGAAGAAAGCTTTACTCTCTCTTTTGGTCATTGCTTTAGGCTGGAATCAGTTTTTTCAGTTTTTTCAATTTCCTTTTGGTAGTCAAGATCTTTCGGAAGATTCAATTAAAGTGATGAGCTATAATGTTCGATTATTTGATTTGTATGATTGGACCAAAGAAAAGGATATTAAAAAGAAAATAATAGAGTTGGTAAAACAACAAAATCCAGATGTCGTATGTTTTCAGGAGTATTATATGAAAGGAGATGGGAAAGATTTAGCACAAAGTTTAAACTTGCCCTATATGAATCAATATTTTACTTCTCAAACAGTGAAGCAAGGGATAAATACAGGAATAGGGACAGCAATTTTTAGTCAATATCCAATTCTTAACCAAGGAGCCATCCTATTTGAAGGAGAAGCGGCTAATCATAGTACTTTTATCGATATTTTAAAAGGGCAAGATACCATCAGAATCTATAATGCTCATTTAGGTTCTATTCGTTTTGATTACGATGATTATACTTTTATAGCAGGAGAGCAACAAAAAGGATTGGAAGAAGATATAGCACCACTCAAAAAGGTCGCTATACGATTAGAAAAAGGGTTTCAAAAAAGAGTCGATCAAGTAGCTAAGTTAAAAGAACATGTAGAGACTTCTCCTTATCCTACCATTATCGCTTCTGATATGAATGACACGCCAATATCCTATACGTATCAACAATTTTCACAGGGATTAAAGGATTCATTTAATGAAAATGGAAGTTGGGTAGGAAGTACATATATAGGGAATATCCCTTTTTTAAGAATAGATTATCTATGGTATAATCAGTTGGTTGAAAACCATTCATTTTATACCATTAACAAAGTTTATTCAGATCATAGGCCTATTGTAGGTACATATTATATACCTACTAAATAGACCTTGATAGAAAGCGTATATCTTTTATTGATAATACTTAGCTGGAATTAGTCGTGTGGCATAGGCAAAAGAATCTTTGGTCCTTAAGTTTTTTTCTCTAAATCTAATAAAAGGTAAAATTCCATCAGACGGTAGCATATTGTTGGGTAATGGCGTATAGCTGTAGATGTAATTACTAGCAACCCTAATATCTGCGTCAGCTTCTTCTATACCAATTTCTTTTAATAATGTTGAATCTATAGTTAGATGAGGAGTACTTTGTGGCTGGTCTAAATCTTTATGAAGTTGTAACATCGTTTTGGAATACTTAGAGGGATCATGGATTGTTTGTTCTCTATAATCATTGAGTAATTTAGCTACTTTTTTCATTACCTCTATATTTCTAGCGTATTTTGGGTTTAACGAATAAACCAATAAATAAGAAGCAGGTGTAATTTCGTCTGTAATACTTTTCCAAAGTTGAGGGTCACATTGTACTACGGCTGTCAATAAAATTTCAGAAGATCTTATATTTTCTGCCCACTTAGATTTGCCAAATAATAATGGAGCTTTACCAACTGTATCTCTGATGATAGGACTATCTGGATTTTTACATTGTTCAAACCAAGGTTTTAATTTAGCTATTTTAGTAGGATTTGGTATAAATTTGGGGTCCAGTTCTGCATTCGTATAACGAAGTATATTAGCATTTTTTTCGAGTTCTTCAAGTTGTTGTTGTTTAGCAAGAAAACGTTGCTTAATCTCACTAACGTCAGTCCCTTGTGCTTCTAATTCAAGGATTTGTTCCCATGATAGGTTTTGCTCCCATTGTTGAGTTAGTTCTTGTATTCTATTCATTCCTGGAAATTTCATATATATGTTGTTTTTAGTTTAAGTTTATTAAAGCAGTATATAGTTGATTATACCGCCAAATGCGCCTAATAAGAAAATGAAGCCTATAAACCATCTGAATAATGTTCTACCAAACAAATTGTATGCAGCGCGTTGGTGATTGCTATTTGGATCAATAGCCCATTTTTTGTTTTTGATGACACCGATAAAAAAAGATAGAAATATTAGGCCTATAATTAAGTAACTATATTTTGGAGAAGAAAGAAGAAGCCTTTGTATGGATTCTAACATGTCACCGATATAATTCAAAAAATAATTCATAGTTTAATCAGGAAGAAGAGGGAAATTATTCTTCTCTTGGGCTTCATAAAATGTTTTCTTTGAAGCCAAAACTATGTGATTAAAAAGAATTAGAAAATAGTGAACCAATTTCCGATAGCTTTGAATAAATATGTGTATTTACTTTATGAAGTAAATGTAAGATTTGTACGTTATTTTTGATTCTGTATTTTTTTAGACAAAGAGGAATGAAACAAGCGCTTATCATCAACGTGAAAAGCTAATGTTGTGAAGTGCTTTTTAAGACCATATAACCCAACCAATGTTTGAGGAGATTTTAAATGAATGATGTAATTATAATTGGTAAGTTCACCTAAAGGAGAGAGTCTTCTTACTTGCTCATCAAAAACAATTGATTTTGAACTTTGCTCAAAGCTTTCGATTTGATCCAATGCAATTGTTGTTTCACTAAAAATACCATGTCTTAAATAAAGCTTTTCATCGGTAATAACGATAGGTCTTTTTCGCATAGAACGTAATATTCCAAATAATTGAAGAGCCGTGTAAATGCTTATAATCGTTAAAACCCAAGCAACAACACCATTCCATTTTTGAATGAGGTAGTGCAATATAGCAGTTTCTCCTAGTGCTAGAAAGATAAAGACTGCTAGGAGGGCTATCACGCTGCTATGTTTGTGGTAGGTAAATTCATTAGTTGCTAATTTTTGCTTTTTCCAATTGATAAAAGCATAGTAGATAACTGCTATTTCAGTAACTAAGAGCATCCCAATTCTTTTAGGGAGAATAGCTGCTGTTGAGGTTTTTAATGTCGTATAGAAATCTAGACTAATATCTTGATGATGAGCTTTATAAGCTTTTCTAATTTGTCTGATTTTATAGATGGTCAATGCTACAACTGAGATTTCTACAATAGGTACCACCCAATATTTAACCTGAAGTAATAAGTTCTGGTAGTCTTTGGGGATAATAAAGCTGGTAATTACAACGCCCAATATAAATAGCGGTACAACTGTAGTATTAGGAATTGCTTTTTTACGAATCAATAAAAAATAGAGGAGGGGAGCAGTGAATACTAAGTCCAATGTTATTCCTACAGCTAATTGTTCAGGATGTTTTAGAAAAAGAGTCGATTTAGCAAGTACAACCATGCCTGTAATGATCAACAATGGTAGTCCAAAAATATAGAGTAATTGGTAAGGATGAATGGTTTTATTCATAGCTAAAAGCGTTTAAATTACTTCAACTATAAAGATAACTAAATTCGACCTAATTTAACTTTAATTCTGTAGGAATTGCTTGTGCAGCTTCAATATTTAAAGCTAATTCTTCCAATACTTCAAATGAAGATAGATTTCCTGAGGGAAATGAAAAAACACCATTTTTATTTTCAATAGCAATAAAAACTTGTTGATGGTGGAATGATAAAATGATTGGACGTTTAAACTTTTCTTGAAGCAAAAGAATTCGTTCCATTAAAGCAATAGATAAAACATAACGTGCTTCTACTTGATCAGTGCTATACACTATAAATGCTGTTGAAAAACGAGGATCTTCTAATTGAACTTGCTGCTCTTCCTTAAAATTATGACTGAAATAACGATTAATTTGGGTAGGATATGCATTGGTTAAAATAACAGTATGGCCTTTGAGTTTTTTCTTAAAGCTTAACCAACAAAATAAGCCTCGAAAAGTATATTGTACAGCTTCAGCTGATTGGTTAGTCAATAGGTTTTTTAGAACATAGTCGTAAAAAATAACAATGAAGTTGAGAAAAGGAATTCGTAAGAGTAATGCTTTCAATTGATGTGTTGTCTTCTTTTCAACGATTCCAATATCTGCTATATTGATACTAAGCTCGTTATTAGAACTTCTAATTTGACCATAACTGTAGATAGGAGCTTTATCATTGATGTTAGAAAAGAGCTTACTCTTGATAATTTCTTTTTTAGGAACAAAAGTATTCAGAGAAAACTCAACATTTGGAAATAAAGATTGAACCATTTGAGTGATGGTTTTCGCTTCGATCTGTTTAAAATTGGCAAACCTGTTTGAAAAAATAGACGTAGAAAGGTAGAGTAGTACCATCAGCCCAATAAAAGGGTATAACTGTGCATAAGGATTATTGGCTGATGGTTGAAAAAGAGCAAAACGATACTCCTGGAGTAAAGGAATATAATGACTCAACATATTAAAAAGCATAAGCACCATCAATAAACCAGTAATCGCCCATACAAGCTTTTGAAAGCGCTGAGTGACTTTTCTTTGTTGATTTACTGCAGATAGGGCGTCTTTTGTTTGGTGGTATACGCTTTTTAATCGTTGCTTGTCCATAGTAGGTGTTATTTCCATTCAATAGTATTCCATGGACTTTCAGGGTTCGCTAATAGTTGTGCATATAAATCATACATTTCTTCTAGATAACCATCTTTTCTATCTCTGATATCTAAGGTAAAACCTAAAACGTAACTTTTGGCAAAGTCTTCCCATGAAGAAAAATGTTCTTTCGCTAATTGAGTTGCAAAATTTATCACTTTCCAAGCATCTTCCTCGCTAATAATTTCAGCAGTATAAGCTCTTCTAGCATGACCTACTAAAACACTTGCATCATATGCCGCAACTCCAACCTCAATTTCAGAATCAAAAGTGATTAGCCCTTTTTGCTTCAGTGTTCCCTGAGCTTTTCCTGTTCTTAGGAGGTTGAGGTAACGTTCAGCACGTTCGTTATTTCCGTATTTTTGTTGCATCAAAGTTGGCCAGTTTTCTTCAGGTTCGTTTTGAATCATTGCATATATAAAATCGAAATACCAGCGTCTTCCATCTTTCATAAAGTATTCGGTTAGTCCCCAGTATCCCTCAGGGGTATTGATTCCCCATCCTTCTAGATAATTTTTAGCGTGAATTCCTTTCTTAAAAAAAAGGGTATTGGTGTTCACTTTCCACCATTCGTTTGTTACAGCGTCTAAAGCCAAAGAGAAAAGTTGTTCATCAGTCAATGTGCTGTTTGGATCTTTTTTAAACTTAGCTTTTACTTGATCAGGTTCTACATAGCCTTCTTTTGCTTTGGAGAAAAACTTATAAGCATAAGCCACTATTCCAAAGGCAAAAATAACATATCCATACCAGGGTAAATTTTCGAACATTTGCATAATTAGTTGTGTTTTTAATTGGTTAATAATGATTTTATGTTGATTTCTTTTTGTTCAGTTTTAGGAATTTCTAACAATAGCTGAGTTTTATCTTTTCTTATTCCAGCAATGATAGAAGCAGGGAATTGTTGAATTTTATTATTGTAGGAAGTCACAGCTGCATTATAGGCTCTTCTAGCTGCAGAAATTTGTTCTTCTATATCTGTCAGCTCGTATTGAAGCTTTGAAAATTGTTGATCAGCTTTTAGTTCAGGATAATTTTCAACGTTAAGCGCCAGCCCACTTAATAGCTGAGTAAATTCATTAGATTTTTCAATTTTTTGATTAGGAGAAGTTTCAGGATGATCAATAGAGCTTCTAAGCTCAGTTATTTTTAAAAGTATTTCTTTTTCGTGTGCTAAATATTTATTGAGCATAGCAACTAGGTTAGGAATTAAATCAAAGCGTTTTTTTAGATAAACTTCAATACTTCCAAAGGCTTGAGCGGCTTGATTCTTTTTTGTGATTATTTGATTGTTGATCACAATAGCTGCAATAACAAGTATAATTACAATAATTCCAATAGTCATTTCCATAGTTTTTTTCTGTAAGATACTTTATTTATAGGTAATTTGATAATGTATTAAAATTAAATTTTCTTTAGTTCTTGTTTCTTAAGTATAATATTGGTTTTTCTCATTTTTAAAAGTTATCGATAGCTTCATTAAGGTGCTTCACTGCTATTTCATCGATTGTTCCGTCTTCTAAAATTTTATATTGGGTTTGTTTGACTTCTTTATGATTTCCCCAAAATATTTGGTTTACCATTAAGTGTTCTTCACTTATTTGTGATTGTGTGCAAGACATTCCTTCTGCGATTTCGTCGTATGCAACAATTTTGTAATCGATGATAGCTCCTTTTAAATTATAATTAATGAGTACTGATTCCATTTCATGTGTTCCTTTTATTGTGGTAACAACTAAAGAATGAAACTTTTTCGGATTTAAATCAACTTTATATTGAGCTATTGCTCTAAAATTGTTTTGATAAAAGTTAGGATATATTTTATCGAGCTGTAAGCTGTTTACATCAATTTCTTGATAATCATCGGGATCAATAAAGTCGTCAAAGTTGGTCGTTTCACTGTGAGGTAATTTTTGGAGTGGGGTAGTGGCTACTATTTGATCAAAAGGTTGAATACTATCTTTTTGAAGCGCTTCAGATGCTTTACAGTTTTTTTTATGTTCTAAATTAGTAACGCTTTGTTGCTTTGTAACTTCTTGATTGCAAGCGATAAAAAGCAAAATAGGGGCTAATATTAAAGGTGTTAAAAACTTCATTTTAAATGACATCTATTATTTTTTCTAAAGAATAATGTATTACTCCTACAATGGCTGCAATTGCTATTAGTAATCCTAATCTGATAAAAAAGGCATAGTATTGTAGCTTTCTTAAAAAAAGAAGATTAATGAAGGTAAAAATAGTAGCAATAATGCCTCCTATAATTAGTCCATAGTAAATTATAGCATAATTCAGCATGATAAAAAAGATGTACATAATTCCTGAGGGAGCTTCCTCTTGAGGAGTTAAAATTAAATACATATGAAGAAGTCCAAGCCATAAAGACAGCACTATCCAAAATAGGTGAGGTGTTATTTTTTTTATTGTTTTGATTTTGGAAAGAGTTGAATGGCCTTTTAAATCCTAAAAAATGCTACCAATATGATAGCATTTTTAGAAAATAAGAATGTTTAATTTAGGTTTTATTGTATCGCAATTTTTTTACTCACTATTCCCTTATTCAGGTTAATTTTAAAAATATAGATCCCCTTAGAAAATAGTGAAGTAGGGATAAGTTGGTGATTTCCTCTAGCAACAATTTCTCCAGAAAGGTTGTAGATAATATAGCTTTCAAAATCAACATCATCAGATGTATGAATATTGATGTGAGTATTGGTATTGACTAGCGTTATTGCATTATCTAAGTCTTTATCAGCAATGTTGCTAAACACAAAGTTGGTTGTTGTAACAAGGTTAAAGTTGGTCCATAATGCACCTGGGTCTGTGACATAAACTGCTTCAGTTCCTGTAGGAATGTATAGGTTTACTGAAGTTCTGTTGGGTCCGAAAGTATCACTTCCTGTATTTGAATTAATAGTTGGAGGAGTCATATTTACAGAAGAAACACTCGTTAATGGATTATTGTAAAAGGCTCTTGAACCTATGTTTGTAACTGTACTAGGAAAAATAATACTATCAATCTGGTTATCTTCAAATGCTGAATTACCAATAGACGTAATTCCATTGACCATATTTACTTCTGTAAGTGCATTGTTCCGAAAAGCATCTTCTCCAATACTGGTAATATGGCTAGGAATAGAAATGCTTGTTAAAAGGTTGTTTTTAAAGCAATCTTCATTTATGGTGGTGATACCACTTGGTATTATCAAGTTGGTTAATTGATTATTAGCAAAAGCATGAGAAGCAAGGTGAATAAGGCTAGGAGGAAAGTTTATATTAGTGATTTGATTATCCCCAAAAGCATAAATTCCTATGGTGTCTAAAGCATTGTGTAAGGTAACACTTGTTAATTGGTTTTCAGAAAAAGTATCTTCACCAATTTTTGTGATATGATTAGGAATGGTAATGCTAGTCAACTGATTCCCTGCAAAAATACCATTTGAAAGTGAAGTGACGCTATTAGGGAAAGTAATAGTCGTGATTTGATTCCCATAAAATGAATAAGCCCCAATGTTGGTTACACTATTAGGAAAACTAATACTTGTAATTAAATTATTACCAAATGCACCTTGTCCTATTTCGCTAACTCCATCAAGCAATGTTAAACTGATAATTTGATTATCTTTAAAGGCTCCTTCTCCAATTGAAGTAATTGTTCCTGGTATTGAAAGATTAATAAATGGATTTCCAACAAAACAATACTTTGGAATGTATCCATTAGGAAAATTCACATTGGATAAATTAGAGAACTGATTATTTCTAAATAAATAATCTCCCATTGAAATAACACTACTAGGCATATCAATAGAAGAAAAATCATTGTTATGAAAAGCGTAATCATCTATTGTTGTTACACTGTTGGGTATAATTATATTACTAATATTATTATTGGCAAAACTAGCTAAACCAATTTGAGTTATAGTGTTAGGTAGATTTACATTCGAAATGTTATTAGAGTTAAATGAGTGCGCTCCAATTTCTGTTAGTGTATAAGTAATATTTGTATTAGGATCAGTTACTGTTGCTTGCAGGTTGATTGTAGTCATACCTCCATTTATTTGATCATAATCAGTTGTTTTCACTGTATTAGTAGAAGTAACTGAGTAGGTAATGAAATTATCTACAAAAGTTTGACTATTAGCATTTAACACTAATATAATGCTTGTACAATTTAGTATAAGTTTTTTCATAATTATTGTTTTTTAATAAATTGCTTAGTGACTGTTTGATATGGTGTGTTAATTTTTACATAATAAATACCGCTATTTAAATCAGAAATATTGATGTTGTTATAGTTAGAGTTTTGTACTAGAACAATCTTTCCTATTAGGTCAATAATTTGGATCTCATTTATTGATGCATTTGTATGTATTCCTATAGTTGTTTTAGCTGGGTTAGGGTATATAGAGAACATGTTGTTATGGTGCTGTTCTGTAACACTAACACTTTGATTAGAAATTGTAATCGTAGCAGAACCTGTTACCCCAGAACCATCATTAGCAGTAGCGATAACATCTACAGTTCCATCAGCTATTGCAGTTAGCTGACCATTTGAATTGATAGAAGCAGATCCTGTTCCATTAACCACGCTCCAAGTGTAAGTGTTGTCATCTGCATTAGCAGGTAGCACAGTTGCGCTCATTTGTAATGTTCCTCCAAGAGTTGTAATAGCAGAAGCCCCTCCTTGTCCTATCACAGAGATAGAATTAACCAATATAGCGCAGTTTAAACTAAAGCTAGATGCAGGGTCAATGTTGGTCCAAGTTGCTGTAGCCGCTGCAACATCATCTACTTTTATACAGGTTAAATTTGGGTTTGAGGTAGCATCAAGAGAAGTTAAAGTACTGGTGCTAATGTTGCTCATATTAAATGCTGTCAAATTATTACCAGAACAGTTTAAACTATAAATAGATTGGTTATTACTTATGTCTAAAGCCGTTAAACTATTATTGGAACATTGGAAGACTGTTATACCAGTGTTTTGACTTAAATCAATAGTTGTTAAAGCATTATCAGAAATTACAAGAAGATTTAAATTTGAGTTTTGAGTAAGGTCTAATGACGTTAAGTTATTATTCAAACAAACAAAATTATTTAACAAGGTATTTTGTGAGACATCAATTGAGTTAATATTGTTGTTTTGACACTGAAGAGCTGTAAGTGCTGTATTCTGTGAGACGTTTAAAGAACTGATGTTATTATCGCCACAATATAAACCTTCTATAGCTACAAATGCTTCAATCCCTGTTAAATCAGTGATGTTTTGGTTTTGGCAACTGATATTTCCTGTAAATGAGTTTGCTTCATTGACTTGTATTTCTGTATCTCCATTGGAGTTAATAGCAGCGTTTCCAACTAAATAGGCTTTAAAGTTAGCATCAGGAATGTTGACGTTTTGAGCTATAACTCCAAGAGAAGATGAAGTGATGAGCAGTATATTAAGTATTGTATTTTTCATCGTTTTATTCTTTAATAAATTTTTGACTATAAGATCTATCATCAGAGATTAGTTTTAACAAATAAACTCCAGAACTAAGTGGTTGAATATCAATGGTTGAGTTTTTATTGGTAATTGTTCCGCTAAGTACAGTTTTACCATATAAATCTACTATGTGGAAGTCTTCATTACCTAAATGTTGTTGAATAGTAATTTTGTCTTTTGCAGGGTTAGGGTAAACCAGAGCTTCTTTTGGGATTATTTTTTCAATTTCAGAGGCAAAAACACCAGCTACTTTATACAGTTCTAAATCACTAGTTGAATCTTCAGCTGAGAAAAACAAATCGTTTCCTATTACTGTTAAATTCTCTGGTTCAGCATCCCAAAGCGGGTTAATAATCATTTGCGTAGTCGTGCTACCATCGTATTTCCAAAGTTGAAAGTCGTTTGTCCCATCATTAGCAGCAAAATAAAGATGATTTCCTAAAGCTGTTAATTCATAAGGATTAGAATTTCCAGAAGGGTTTATATCTTCGACCATTGAGGCAGTAGTACCATCATATTCCCATAGCTCATTTCCATTTACATCATCATTAGCTCTGAAATATAATTTATTATTAAAAACTGTTAATTCTTTAATGCTAGAATTTCCATTTGGATTGATGTCATGAACCATAGTTGCATTTGTTCCATTATATTTCCATAACTCAAATCCATAGGTATCTTCATAAGCTTTAAAATAGAGCTCAGAGTTATAAACAGTTAAATAGTTTGGATTAGAGCCATCAACACCTTGGTTTATATCAATAATTGAAGCTGTATTTCCATCATATTTCCAAAGTTCAGAACCATTCACTCCATCATTTGCTAGAAAATAAAGGTTAGTACCTAAAACTGTAAATTGTTGTGGAAGAGCATCTCCACTCCCTACATTTATATCTTGTACTAACGTTGCGTTGGTTCCGTCATATTTCCATAATTCTCTTCCGCTAACTCCATCATCTGCCATAAAATATAGTTCTGAATTAAATTCAACAAAATGTTGAGGCGATGAATGCCCAGCACCTGGATTAATATCAATTAAAGTAGCATTCGTTCCATTGTATTTCCACAATTCTCTTCCGCTAGTTCCATCAGTTGCTTGAAAAAATAAATCATTACCTAATGCAAATAAATTGGTAGGGATAGATGCATTAGAACCTGGATAAATGTCTATTAAAGTGGTATTTGTTCCATCATGGACCCATAGTTCTCTGCCATTAGTCCCATCTGTTGCTTGGAAGTACAACTTGTTTCCCATTACTGTTAGGTACTCAGGGTTAGAGTAATGAGTAGGATGTATATCTTGAACTAATGATGCTGAAGTTCCATCATATTTAAAAAGCTCTTTTCCGTAATTGTTATGGTTAGCATGAAAATACATTGCCGAATTATATGCTGTAAATTCTTGTGGACCAGAACCATTAGCACCTCCTGTTCCTGGATTAACATCAATTTTTACTTGTGCATTTACTCCAAATCCAATTGAAGTCAAAAAAGCGATATTTAGTATTTTAGTTTTCATAGTTAAAGCATTATTGATGTCTATTATTCTTTAATAAACTTTGTAGTAATGATTGAAGCATTAGCATGTACTTGCAAGAAATAAGTCCCATTTACTAAATCAGATAAATCAATTGTTTTGTTTTCTGTAGACAATGATTTTACTGTTTTTCCGGTTATGTCAAGAACAATAATTTTCTCGATCTTTTTTTCATAGTCAATTGTGATTGCTGAAGTTGCTGGATTAGGATATAAGAGTAGGGGAGCAGTATAGAAATTATTTTGAGCTATTTCGCTACTAATCAAAGTACAGCTTAGTTTTAAAGCATACATATGGCCAACACCTGTATTGGTAAGCAAGCTAGTTCCTGTTCCAGGGTCAAAGTCAGCGGTATCAAAATAAACTCCTGTACTATAGATATTACAAGCGTCATCTACTGTAATAGCATAGCCAATATCATCACCCAGTTCACCAATTTTTCCAGCCCATACATAGTCTCCTGTTGGATTTAGTTTTAAGATAAAAATATCAGAACTAGAAGCTGTTGCAGTGAGATTTACAGAACCAGTTCCTGGATCAAAATCAGCCGTTTCGTAAAAGTTTCCAGTAGTGTAGATATTTCCATCTCCGTCTAAGCTAATTGATGTTGAGTTTTCTAAACTCGTTCCTCCATAATTTTTTGCCCAAACAAAATTACCTGTAGCATCTAACTTTAGTATAAAAGCGTCTAGAATTCCACTAGAAACTAAATTGCTTGTGTTTGAACCTGGATCAAAATCTACAGTGTACTGAAATTGCCCTGTTACATAAGCATTTCCTGAATCATCTATTTCGATATCATTTCCTGAATCTTGGAAGCCTCCTCCAATACTTTTAACCCAAATGAAATTACCATTTGAATCAAACTTTAAGATATAGCAATCTCGCATTCCATTTGAAGTCAAATTTACTGTTGCAGCACTTGGATCAAAATCTACTGTAGTTCTAAAATATCCTGTTGTATAAACATTATTATTTGCATCTAAAGCTATAGCAAAAGACCGGTCATCACTATGAGTTCCTCCAACTTTTTTTACCCAATTTAAGTCTCCAGATGGAAGTAATTTAAGTACAAATCCATCATATCCTCCATCAGATGTTAAGTTATTGACCGAAGCTCCTGGATCAAAATCTACAGTATTAGAAAAGATTCCTGTAACATAAACAAATCGGTTAGCATCTACCGTGATATCATAACCCTCATCATTTTCTATGCCTCCAAATTGTTTGGCCCAACCAAAATCTCCTAGAGAATTTAGTTTTAAAGCAAAGATCTCTTTTGCACCATTGGCTATTAAATCTAAGGCGTCTGTCCCTGGATTAAAATCAACGGAATCGGAAAAGAAACCAGTAACATAAATATCACCTCCTTTATCAATATGAATTGCATTTGCTTGATCTAGTGCTGTTCCTCCAATTTGTTTGACCCAAACAAAATTACCCATGGCATCCAATTTCAATATATAAATATCAGAAGAGCCATTTGAGGTTAAATTGGAAACTCCCGTTCCAGGGTCAAAATCTACTGTACCATAGAACCCCCCTGTAACATAAACATTTCCAGCTGCATCATAGGTGATTGATTTTCCTACACTTGAACCAGCGCTAGGAACACCCTTTGCCCATTCATAATTTTGAGCAGTGGCGTTAATTAATGAAATAAGGAAAGTTAGTGTTGTGAGTAATGTTTTTTTCATGTATTATATTGTTTTGATTATTCTTAAAAAATTATTTAGGTTTTCCCCTTATAGCGCATTTTGAAAAAGAGAGGGTTGGATTTATTAGTAGTCCATGTTTATAAGCTCGCCATTTAGTTTATAGGAGTATGTAAATGTTGTTCCTCCATTTTCAGGTTGAAGCATAACTGTATACTCAGCATGGTTCATATCTCCATTATCTGGGAACTTGATAAAAGCGTTGTATAGTTGAGTGTTTTTTAATGCTTTATCTGCTTCTAATTGTTTTTTAGATTGTTCAACTAATTCCCCCAATTTAGTAAGGTTAATGTTGTCATTTAACTGAAACATAAAATCAGCAGCTTGAGTTCCTTCAGGAATTTCAATAGTAATGTCCGAATTTTGTTGCCAATTGTCTTGCGTTAAATTCCATTGCTCCATTTTTAAAGATTCGGGAGCTTTAGTAACTGTAACACCTATAATGTTTCCGATAGACGAATTATAAGTGATTGTTAAATTTGTAAAGAAGGCATCGTTTCCAAATTGTTCTTTTATTGCTTTTTCAATAGCCGTAAAACCTTCTGCATTTGCAGTTTGATTGCTTGTACTTCCTCCACAAGATAATAGGGTGATGAATAGAGCGAAGATAATTGATAAGTTAACTGTTCTCATGTCTGTTGTTTGATTTAGTCTTAATAATTAAACCAAATATAGTTGAGAACAGTAGGGAAGAAAATACGCAATCAATATCCGTCGATATTGAATCAATAACCGTAAAGTTTTGATAGAAATCTAACGATTCTCTTAGTTGTTAGCGTTAGATTTATTCAATAGTTTAGCTAAAAAAGCATCTTTTTTACGAGAGGAAACAGGAATAGTTTTCCCATTTTTTAAATAGATAGCACCAGATTTATCGTATTTGTCAATAAAATTTAAGTTAACGATAAACGATTGATGTGGTCTTGTAAAATTGGCTTTTAACAATTGGGGTTCAAACTCTTTTAATGTTTTAGAAACGACATATTTTTTATTGTTGCTACAATAAAATGTTGTATAACCTTTATCTGATTCACAATAGACTAATTCGTTGAGTTTCACAACCTGAAAACTATCGTGTAATGATAGAATGATTTTATCATCGGTATTGTTCCAAACTTGTTGAACTGTTTTGATTTGTTGTTGTTGCTGTGGTATAGAAAGTTCTCCAACCTTTTTTAAAGCGGTTGCTAACTCGTCAATATCAACAGGTTTGAGTAAGTAGTCTACTGCTCCAATTTTTAAAGCTTTTAAGGCATATTCTTCGTAAGCTGTGATAAAAATAACCTTAAAGTTAAGTTGTTCAGTTTGACTTAAAAAATCAAAGGCAGTACCGTCTGTAAGGTTGATGTCAAGAAATATTAAATCGGGTTTACAAGCATTGGCAACAACTACTGCTTCCTTTACCGATTCACATTCTCCAATTACTTCTACATTGGTTTCTATCAACGTCAATAAGTTTAATAACCCTTTTCGGATATAGGCTTTATCTTCTACTAATAATGCTTTCATTGGTTAACATCAATTTTATATGGTATGTTTAATGTTACAAGTGTACCTTGTTCATCATACTTTTTTCGATCTTCTATACGGATAGAACCTTTGTGTTTTGTATTTCTAGAAAGAAATTCCAAACGCTCAGTCGTAATAGCTGTGGATAACGATTTCTTATTTTGATTGCTACTGTTTTTTTGTGCATCAATTCCAATTCCATTATCTTTAATCGTGCAAGTTAAGGCTTTGTCAGTATAATTTAAAGCAATAGTTATCTCTTTTTCTCCATTATGGTTAACAAATCCATGTTCAATCGTATTCTCAATAAAAGGCTGGAGAAGCATAGGAGGGATGTAAAATCGTTCTTTATCGATTTTAGAATCTACTGTTATTGAATAATTATATGGGATGTCAACCTCTATATTTTGGAGGTTAATATAGTTTTCAATAGCGATTAATTCTTGGTTTAAAGAAACCATTTGCTCTCTCGAATTTTCTAAAGTAACACGAAGCAGTTTAGAAAATTTAGAAAGGTATGAAACTGCTTTTTTGTTTTCCTGATTTAAGATAATACCTTGTAAAACAGATAAAGCATTAAAAATAAAGTGAGGTGTCATTTGAGAACGCAATAAGCGTTGTTCTGTAATAATATTTTGAGTTTCAGATTTCACATTTCGAACTCTTAAATAAAAAATGATCATCCCAAGGATAATGGTGACTGATAAAAAGATAATAATTCCTAATAATAGGTTATGTTGTGTTTTTTTTAAGTCAGATGTAGTTGTTTTTACAGTTTCAGTTAGTTTGATTTCTTTATTTTTAGCTTTTTCTAGTTGGTTTTTATATTTGTATTCATATTCTAATTGCGTTATTTTTTGAATATTTTCTTTATTAAATAAGCTGTCATTTAGTATTTTGAATTGTTTGAAGTGTGTGACAGCGTTTTTCAAATCTCCTTGTTGTTCATAAACTTTTGAGAGAATTTCATTCACCAATACCTGTTCGGCAAGCATTTCTAAATCATCTACAATTTCTTTTCCTTTGAGCGCATGCTCCAATGAAGCATCGTAGTTTTTTAGTATGAGGTGAATATCTCCTAAATTGATCTGAGATAATCCAATATTTCGACGGTCATTAGCTGCTTCACTTAAGGCCAATGAAGCTTCAAAATGCTCTAGGGCCAATAAAGGTTGATTTAACCAAATTCTTACTTTTCCAATAGTATTATGACTAGCAATAAGTGCTTCATTATTTTGAACTTCTTGATTTAACTGAAGTGCTTGATTCAAAATCTTTATTCCTTTATCGTAGTTCTTTAATTCTACTAGAGCATTTCCAATACTGTTTAATACTTTAGCAGAATTGAGTTTGTCTTCTAATTCATTATAAATCTCGTAAGCTTTTTCAAAATATTCTAAAGCTTTTTGGTGTTGTTCCATTTCAGAATAAACAATACCTATGTTTTGACAGGTAGAAGCGATTTTCGACCTTTTGTTCCCTTTTTTATATTGGTCTAATATTTCATTGTATAGCTCAAGAGCTTCTGAATACCTTCCTTGTATAGAGTAGATAATAGCAATATTATTAAAGCATGTAGCTTTTCGTTTATCATCTCCTAATTGCTCGTCTACTTGTATTGACTTTTTGAAATAGGTTAAAGCATCATCTAATTCTCCTTTGGAATAATAGGTTACTCCTATGTTGTTTAACATGTCTCCTTGACTCCTTAGTTGATTACTTTTTTCTGCAATATGCATTGCTTCAGTAAAATAAATAACAGCAGTATCTGAAGCGTTTTGGTAGTTGGCAAGCATGCCTAAAGTATTGTATGCAGCAATAAGTCCTTTAGCATTATTGCGTCCAATTTTTTTGTACTGTTCAAGAGATAGGAGTGCAATTTTCTTGGCCTCATTAAACTCAGATTTAGAAAGGTGTATTTTACTTAAAATCAAGGTGTTTTTAGCCAACCCTTTTTTGTCGTTTATAGCTGTGGCTAATTGATGAGCTTCCTTACATTTTTGTTCCGCAATTGTGATATCATGCCTACGGTAATGGTGGGCAAGTGTATTGAGTAACTCCACTCTTATGGTATCTTCTTCTGGATGAAGAGCTAGTTTATGTTCTAAGCTATCTAGAATATCATTTTGTGCATAAATACTTGAATAAAAAAGAAATAAACACAAGGGGTAGATAATTGAGCCTCTAATTGTTGTCATGCTTTTCATTGCTGTTTGTTCAATAAAACCAAAAGTGTTATTTACACTTTGTTTTGAAGAGTTTTCTGCTATCAGTAACTTTATTATTGGGGAACTTCTATTCTATAGGGGATAATCAAGGTAACCTGTGTGCCCTGTTCATCGTACTTTTTTCGATCATCGATACGGATAGAACCTTTATGCTTGGTGTTTCTAGAAAGAAGTTCCAAACGTTCAGTTGTTATAGCTGTAGATAGCGATTTTTTATTTTGATTACTATTGATTTTTTGAGCTTCAATACCAATACCGTTATCTTTGATTGTACAAGTTAATACTTTGTTGGTATAATTTAAAATAATAGTTATTTCTTTTTCTCCTTTATGATTGATAAATCCATGTTCAATGGCATTTTCAATAAATGGTTGAATAAGCATAGGAGGGATGTAAAATTGGTCTTTATCAATGTTAGCATCTACCATTAATGAATAATTATAAGGAGTTTCTACTTCTATATTTTGGAGGCTAATGTAGTTTTCAATAGCGATTAACTCTTGGTTTAAAGCTACCATTTGGTCTCTCGAATTTTCTAAAGTAACACGAAGGAGTTTAGAAAATTTAGAAAGGTAAGAGACGGCTTTTTTATTTTCTTTATTTAAAATAATTCCTTGTAAAACAGATAAAGCATTAAAAATAAAGTGAGGTGTCATTTGAGAACGCAATAAGCGTTGTTCTGTAATAATGTTTTGAGTTTCAGACTTCACATTTCGAACTCTTAAATAGAAAATAATAATCCCAAGAATAATGGTCACTAATAAAAAGATAATAATACCTAACAATAGATTACCTTGTGTTTTTTCTAGATTGGAAGAAGTCACTTTAACGGTTTCGGTTAGCCTTAATTCATTGTTTTTAGCGTTTTCTAATTGATTCTTATATTTATATTCATACTCCAACTGCGTTATTTTTTGAATATTTTCTTTATTGAATAGACTATCATTTAGTGTTTTATAGAGTTGATGACTTTCTAACGCATTTTGATAGTCTCCTGTATGTTCATAGATAAAAGATAATAGTTCTTCAGCTTTTTTTTGAGGCTCTAGCATATTGAGTTCCAGTGCATATGCTTTACCTTCTAAAGCGTAAGGGAGTGCAGTCTGATATGCACTCTCTAAAATATATGATTCTGCAATTCCTAGTAGACTATAGGACAAAAGGCGTTTGTAATCGATCTCATTACCCGTATCCCTTGCTTCAATAAATTTTTCTCTAGCTATTAAAGGTTTTTTTAATATTAGATAGATCTCACCAATATTATATAAACTCATCGCTTTTTGGTCAATGTGGTTTATTTCCTCACTTATTTTTAGTGATTCATAATAGTATTGAAGTGACTTTTCATATTGATGTTTATTCATGTAGATATTCCCAAGAAGAATTGTAATATTATTCGTTAGACTTCTATTACCAATTTTTTTAGAATATTTTAAGGACTCTAAACTGTATTCTAACCCCTTATCATAATTGTCAGAAGCAGTGTAAGCATCACCTAAGTTGCTTAAGTTTTTAGCTATTCTAAGTGTGTCGTGTATCTTTTGATTGTATGCTAATGATTTGGTGTAATATGCTATGGCAAGGGGATAATTACCTTGGTATCTGTATACCGCTCCCAAAGAGGTATATACGCTAGATTTAGAAGCTTCTTTGTTAGATTTTTCGCATCTAAATAGCGCTTTTTTATAATTTTCTATAGCCTCATCATATCGACCTAAGTTTGTATATACGTTTCCTACATTTATTAGGGTGTTAATCAACTCTCTTTCGTTACTATTTTTTTCATAAATTAAAGAGGCTTTTTTATAATTTTCTAGTGCTTTTTCGTTTTCAGAAAGCGAATAATGTGTTATTCCAAAAGCAGAATATACAGCGGCGATTCCCTTTTCATCATTTATCGATTGATAATGTTCTAAAGATTTTTCGAATAATTTGATGCTTTCTGCTATGTTTGATCTTCTATTTTGCAGAATGCCTTCTAGATAGTTTAGTTTCGCTTTTCCAAGTGTATAGTCTAAACTATCACTTAAATGTCGTACTTCATCTAAATATGTTCTTGTTGCAGTTTCATCAATATTGAAAGAAGCAAACGCTAAACTGTATAGAACATTAACTCTACTCGTATCTTTTGAAACATACTTTTCTAAGACTCCTTTTAGACTGTCAATTTCGTTGGATTGAGAGAATGATTGAATAGGAGCTATTAAATAAGCTATAAAAAAGAGTTTTAAAAGTATGTTTATAAAGGGTCTCATAAAGTAAACTAGGTTAGCAAGATGTAAAAGTAAACTTTTCTACAGCTATTTCATTACCATTATCTTTTTCAAATTTAACAACTTCTTTTAGAATGTTTTTAAAGTAAAAGAATTTATAAATAGTATGAACGTCAATATATTTATGAATTCTTCCTTTTTTATCGTATTGAAAATCAATGTCCGCCATGTATCCCGAACCAACTCCTTCAAAACTTATTATTTTATTTTCCCACAAAGTATATTTTTCAATATTCAAGCATTGAGATCCATTCGAATCACAGCCTCTAAATCGTTTTATTATAAGCAAAGAGTCTATGATATTTGAATCAATCCTATTCCAATTATCAAGACTTTTATCTAAATGATTAATGTAAGAATTTTTTAAATAATAAAGATGATTAGAGTTCACTAGGGCAAGAAAATTTTCTGTTGAATCTATAGACTGTATTGTGGTTACATTTTTACAAGAATACTTATTGTAATGCTCTTTTTCATCACTGTCAGTACATGCAATCAAAAAGCAAAAAAATAAAGCGTATAATAATCGTATAATCAAAACTCCAACAGTGTCTTTATTTTATCTTCTTCAATTTTGAACTGAGCCATTTTAATTTCATAGTATGACATTTCAGTGTGAATAATAGCTTCAATTTCTTTAGCGTTGATTTTTTTCTCTCCAGCCATTAAGTTTGTTTTTTCAAATGTTTTTTTAAGTGAGCCTAATAACTTTTCTTTCTCTTTACCCTGAAAATGAAAATTAGCAGCTCTTAAAAGTTCTCCATAAAATTTCTCTAAAACAGAATAAGACCTAAAAATACTTAACGTTTGGTTTTCTGTTAATTGATATTTTTCTTTAATAGGTTGTACAGCTATATTTTTTTTCGAAAAGTTAGATTTAACGGGATCAGTAAAACTTTGAATGTCTAGTATGATATGTTCTTCGTTTTCTGAAAATTTTAAGTGTGTACTACGCAATTGTTTAAATTCATTCTGTTGTTTAGCAAGGGCTTGTTCTTCTTCTGTTTCTCCTGGGTATGCATCTAATTCTTTTGCTGTACTTGGTATCAACTTTCCTTGCTCCATTTTACCGACACCTTGTCCCTTAACAGCAAACAATAATGGTTTCTTTAAGAGTAGAGATTGATACAGTAGTTTACTTAATTCAAAACGTTCAGTTTCATCAATATAAAAATCTTTTAGTTGGTATTTGTCTGTATCAAATACATCATTAAAACTCAATTCAAAAGGGTGGGGGATAATGTCCTCTGGAATTCCTCTAGTAACGTTAGATAGTAATTGTATTTCATCTACACGGTCGCTCATTGCGTCTGGACCTATTGTGATTAGTCGAATAGAAAAATCTTCAATTTTTAAATCAGCTGGAATTTTAAAGTTTTGCGTATAACTGTTAAAGGTACAACCATCGGCAAAAGTATAGATATAACCAAATTGAGTGTAAGGTAAACGTTTTCCATCAATGAACCCTTTTAACTCAAATAAACGATCTCGAAAACGCTGTAAACGCTCTTCTTCTTCTCTTAAGTTGGCTTCTGCATTTGCCAATATTTTTTCAATTTGAGCTTGTCGACTAATTAAGTTGGCTAACTTGTTTTGTAGACGTTTAATTTCTCCTTTAGTGTTTTTCGTCATATCTCTACCATTCTCTCTAGTGACGATCTTATTTTTTTTCTTTAGTTTATGATTTTTTTGTGACCCAGATTTTAATTCAAATTCTGTTTCTTTAATTTTCATAAGGTTAAGCGCTTTAGCTTCTTTTGCCTCTTCAAGTTTAAACCTTAATCCTGTTTTACCATTAATCAATTCATCTAGATCGGGAATACTTTTGTTTTCTAGTTTATATATAATACTGTGAACTGTACTTCCAGATCCGAATGTTGTATCAGGAGTTAACTCTTTGTTGATTTTGGATGCATAGAGTAAATAAACAGAGTCTTTATTACGAATAACAACTGTTGTTTGGAGGCGTTTATTAAACCCCCACATACTTAAATGAATATTGGTTAGGTCTTTTTTTATCGCATTAAAATCGTTAGCAACAGATTGTTTAGGAGTTAGTGCTTGGTGATTTCCCTTATGAGTTTTAAAGTCAGTCTCATACGTAAATAAACCAATACCTTTAGGTTTCCCAATTTTGTTTCTCCCTTCAGAAATTAACTCTCTTTCGTTCAGTAAACCAGATGTTGAACTCCCATCACCAACTGCTTGTAGATAACTATAAAATTCTTCTTTTCCTCCAATTTTACGATAGTATTCTTCTCCTTTCTCTTGGATATAGAGTTGAGTAGCTTTATAAATTGCATCCATAATTTGCTGCTGTTCTACAAGCTTAAAGTTTTCTAGTTCCTTTAATTGATTCGCACGTTCAAAGAAAGAAAGATTAGGATCCAATAATTCAATAACTTTAGAGGTGGGTTCATCTTTTTCATTTCGATACCTCGTTGCTTTACGTGGCAGTTCGGCCGTTAACTTTTCTATAAAATGAAGATAAACTTTATTAGAGATGCCTTCTACCTTTATTTCATCTTTTCGTTTTAACTCCCTATATAAAGATTGTAATGCAAGTTTGGAGGCTAATTCTGCTAAAAGCCCCTTTTCGACTGTTGAAAATTCGTATGAATTGATTTCTAGAAGAGAGGGTTCATAGATGATGTGTTGTTCAATAGAGTCAAAATCTACAATGGAGTCTAAACGTTTGTTGGTTTTAAACTTAAAATAGACAGTATCTCCTTTGTAGAGAAATAAGTCCCCAATTGTTCGCTTGAGTGTGGGGCTTTTCTCGGCAACATGATATAGATATGCTCTCTCTTCTGAAGAAAGCATTACATTTTGTCCCCAAAAGGAACTAAAGAGTGAAATCGAAAAAAGCAAAAGTATAAATAAGCGCATATTTAGTTAAATCTACACGCTAGTATAACATAAATTATGCTAAAAGTTACCGATATAGTTGAAAAGTCGACTACTTGTTTAACAAAATGTGTTATATATATAGCCGAGTTAAGGCTAATTGCTTTAATTTGGAGTTAATCCAATGTGTATATTGAGCTAGTTAAGGAAAATCAATTAGCATTCCTGTTCAAGAGCCATATAAGCTACTAGATCATCAAGCATATCAATAAAAGTAAAGAATTGGTAATGACGCTAAAACTAAACATGCTCACACACCATTGAGCTGGACTTTGTGCAATAAATGTAGCATTTGATGCCATTGTAACGAGTGTACAAATAGTTAAAATAATCATAGCGTTATGCATCAGTGCTAACATCGCTGCAACAGAGCCGTAACAGCTTTGAAAAGTGATCATTAGCGTCATTGCTCCAAAGCGATTTTCTTCAAAATAGTTGACAAGTTTTTCTATATAATTTTTTTCTTTTTTTATCATGTTAAGGAGTAGGTTTTAATTGCTTTTTTTAGATGAATAGCGCTGTTATTTATAATAAATGATGTAGGAATCTCATTGGTAACATTTTTTGAAATTGATCATCTATCTTGATTAGTTTTTAATGCAACGTACGGAAAAACCTGTTGCACGATTGTAGGTGTCAATCCCAGCTGAAGTATTATAAATAGATAGACATCGACTACTTAAACCAGTGATTGTACTCGACCAATAGTAACCAATATTTCCAATGTAATTAATCGCTCCATTGCTAGGGTCGCGATAACCTGCTGTTGTGAATTTTAATGGAGAACCAAATGCACCTACACTGTTATTCCCGCCAGACCAACTTAAGCGCTCTTCATTTAATTCCGTAGCTGTGGGGAGGCGATAACCTTTTGGGCAAGGGTTGTTGATACCATTGACTCCCTGCCATAAATTATTATTTTGAGGAACTCTCCAATCAAATGGAGTAGTTGTCTCGATTACAAAGTCTCCATGACTAGGATTGCTCGTACTTGAATTGGTGTTTGTTGAAGAGCTATTCCGACAATGATGACCATCTGAATCTCTACCCCACTGATACAAGTCACCATAAGCTAATTCATCAGTTCTGGTGATCGCAATTCTACTTGCACCTAAATTACGATCCATCCATGTCCTCCCAGTTGTAGGATTCATTACATCACTAACTTCGGTAGGTATTCCCAATGCACAACGTAATTCTATAAATGAAACACTGTGTAAGTTTCCGGAATTATCAGCAACTACATGCTTACGGTCAGTTGCTAAGCTGTATTGTGGTAGATTTTCTATTTTAGTATGACCATCATTTTGAATTGAAATTCCGGTATTGCCGCCATTTCCTACTAACTTATTGGTTGTTAAATTAATATTCTGTGTTGCAGTATGATTTCCTAAGTTGTCTTGTAATGGACTTAAATTGACGGTTTCACTGCTTCCTCTTTCTATGCCTATCGTTAATGTAGTGCCATTTAGACTGCTCCCATTAATATTTTGATTATCTGTCCCAGCATCATCATCAACCCAAGTGTATTCCCCACTTCCATTGGTCGATAAAACTTGTCCGTTGTTTCCGCCTGTAGGTAACTCTATTTCATTACTAGGATCAGCGTCTGCATCATTAACATTGTCAGTAAGCGTTACATTATTTCCATTACTAATGGTTAATGTATTTCCAGTAAGCGAAAGCGTTTGGGCGTCGGTATTATCCAAGTAAGGTGTTAAATCAATGTTACTGGCATTACTATTATTGGTGATAGATAAAATATTGGTAGCTGTATTCAACGATAAGTCTTGAATCTCGTTGGTGATATCACCGTCTACTTCTGTAACTGTTAAAGGATTGGCAGTTGTTCCATCTCCAGAAATATTTGTCCCATTACTATTGACGACAGCTGTTCCCCAATTGTCAGCACCAGATGGCGCAGCTTGAGGAATCCAGTTGGTTCCATTCCAAGTTAAAACTTCACCATTGTTAGCAGTAGCTGGTAATTCAATTTCATTGTTGGGATCATTGTCATTATCAGTCACTGTCAATGGATTTCCGACAGTACCATCACCAGAGATATTTGCTCCAGCAGTTTGTACGACTTGTGTCCCCCAGTTATCACCCGTGCCACTTCCCACTTGAACCCATTGTAAATTAGGCCCGTCCCAATAGAAAAAAGTTGTTAAGTCTTTATCATAAACTAACATTCCATCTTCGGCATTGGTTAACGCAGTACCTAAAGTATTTCGAGCTGTAGTTGTTAACCTAGAGATTAAAACGCCTTTATCGGTAGATTCAATATCCAAAATAGCTTGAGGATTAGGATGGGATGTTCCTATTCCTACATTGTTTTGAGCAATAAAATTAAGTGGGATAATTAAAATAGTTCCTAAGAGAGCGGTTAAAATACGTAGCATAATGTTTGGCTTTATTGATAAAAAACTTTATGGAAATATTACCTGAATCATTAAAGTTTATTTATTATGGTTGGTTATTCATTTAGAACGATAATTTAAGGCGAAAACTTTCAATTTGTATGGTATTTTAGGTCAACAAACAATAAGGCTAGTTAAACGACGATATAATACTTTAACCAGTATCAAAGAATTTAGCGATTGATGTGAAAGTCTTTATACAAAAGCACAAAAAAAAACAGCTATAACAATTAATTATAGCTGTTTTTTTATCCTATTGAATGGGTGAATTAACGCCAGCATAGTACTCTTACTTGAGCTGAGTTAGAAAGTTGAGTGTTTTGTTCTCCACCCCATCCGTCGTTAATACTAATTATCCTACCGTGAGAGTTTCCGTTATTTCGATCAGGAGCCCATAATCTTACTGTAGAAGTGTTATAAGCATATAATACACCCCCATAATGATTGTCATCATCATCGTCACCTTGAGCAACGCCAGAGGCCTCAAAAATATAGCCATTATTATTCCCACTTGTAGCTCTTACCAGTACGAGTACTTTAGATGGGTAAGCTCCTAAACCATGGGTTCTTTGCTGAAATGAAGCTGTACCTGCTTGGGAGTTCATCGTAAACCAACCACTATCATAGTCAGCTGTAGCCCAAGAAGCAGCACTACTATTTTTCTTGTAGATGTTCCCACTTGCATCAGTATAAAGTGGCGTTACAGTAGAAGAAGTTGTAGATGGAATAGTTCTAATTCTTGCATTACCATTGACGTCTAAAGTTCTAGATGGACCAGTGGTTCCTAATCCAACTCTATTGGTGCTAGCGTCAACAAATAACATGGCTGCGTTACCATCAGATTCTACTCTAAAATCTAAATTTAATCCCTGCTCATTAAAAATAGTTGTACCGTTACCATGAATTCTATGGTTCATAGCGTTGTTTTGATACACGTCAATAATACCATCATCAGATGAGTCAAATATACGGACTAGAATATCTCCACCATTTACAGCTCCATCTCTAAGGTAAATATCATCAGAATGGTATGAGTTTCCAGTAACGTTAAATGTCCCTGCTGTTGCAGCACTTCCAACAGTAACTCTATTTAAACCAGCATCTACTCTAAACATATTGGCATTAGCATCAGATTCCACTCTAAAATCTCTATCCAAACCTTGCTCATTGAAAACAAATTGAGAGTTGGCATCTAAGTCAACAGAAGTCACACCATTTTCATAAATTCTTAACCTCCCATCATCACCATCGTCTACGAGTGACATTAGGTTGGTTCCGCCAGTATTACCATCTCTCCAATAAGCATCATCACCAAAGAAAGTAAGCCCATTGTCAGCAACTTGAAAGTGACTAACCCCAGCATCTTGAATGGTAAAGTCACCAGTACCACTTAGGTTGTATGTCATCCCGAAGTTTCCTTGGGTAATGGTCGTATTTTGAACTAAAGCTCCCCCTAATTGGATTCTATCTGCTCCAGCGTTAACAGTAATCCCATTATTAGCAGCAGCATTAATTGTTAAAGCTCCATTTGAACCTCCGCCCGTTAATCCAACACCAGCAGTTACTCCAGTAATATCACCATTAAAAGCACTTAGGTTAACATTGTTACCACTGCTAATACTCAAAGTAGTACCACTTAAAGAAAGGTTTTGTAACTCATTGGTTGTACTTGCATCTGCATCATTAATAGAGATGGATCCACCACCATTGGAAAGTGTAGCTGTAGTTCCAGACCTAGATAGTGTTTGTAACTCATTGGTAACCGAACCATCGACTTCAGTAAAAGAAGTCAGGTATCCATTGTTGTTAGCATAAGCATCCACTTGAGCTTCAGTTAATTGAGTGTCATCATCAGTAAATGATCCACCACCATTACTTAGCGTAACAGTACTTCCAGATTTAGCAATGGTTTGGATTTCATTGGTTGGGTCACTGTCGGCATCATTAACATTGTCTGTTAGTGTGACATTATTTCCATTACTAATTGTTAAGGTATTTCCAGATAAAGAAAGCGTTTGGGCATCAGTATTATCTAAATATGGGCTTAAATCGATTGTAGTAGGAGTGGAGTTGTTGGTAATGGTTAAGTTATTTCCTGTTAAGTTTAAATCTTGAATTTCATTCTGAGG
>JAOASC010000041.1 GCA_025210295.1 Flavobacteriales bacterium
AGATCGTTACACCATTCGTGCAGGTCGGAACTTACCCGACAAGGAATTTCGCTACCTTAGGACCGTTATAGTTACGGCCGCCGTTTACTGGGGCTTCAATTCATGCCTTCTCCGAAGATAAGCACTCCTCTTAACCTTCCAGCACCGGGCAGGTGTCAGGCCTTATACATCATCTTTCGATTTAGCAAAGCCATGTGTTTTTGATAAACAGTCGCCTGGGTCTATTCACTGCGGCTTACCAGAAGTAAGCGTCTCTTCTCCCGAAGTTACGAGACCATTTTGCCTAGTTCCTTAGCCACGAATCACTCGAGCACCTTAGAATTCTCATCTTGACTACCTGTGTCGGTTTGCGGTACGGGCAACTATAACCTGAAGCTTAGAAGTTTTTCTTGGGAGCATGATTAGTGTATTTCCGTCATCTAATGAGTCAGTTATCACTCGACATTCAGCAAGGTAGCGGATTTGCCTACTACCCTATACCTATTGTCTTAGACGTGCTATTCCGTCAGCACGCATACAGTTCACTTCTCCGTCCCTCCATCGCAGTTATAGTTGGTACAGGAATATTAACCTGTTGGCCATCGACTACGCCGTTCGGCTTCGCCTTAGGACCCGACTAACCCTCAGCTGATTAGCATGGCTGAGGAAACCTTAGTCTATTGGTGAGGGGGTTTCTCGCCCCCTTTATCGTTACTTATGCCTACATTTTCTTTTCTAAGCGCTCCACAATACCTTGCCGGTACTACTTCGACGCACTTAGAATGCTCTCCTACCACATTACGTATTAAACGTAAGTCCATAGCTTCGGTGATATGCTTATGCCCGATTATTATCCATGCTCGATCGCTCGACTAGTGAGCTGTTACGCACTCTTTAAATGAATGGCTGCTTCCAAGCCAACATCCTAGCTGTCACTGCAATCGAACCTCGTTTGGTCAACTTAGCATATACTTGGGGACCTTAGCTGATGGTCTGGGTTCTTTCCCTCTCGGACATGGACCTTAGCACCCATGCCCTCACTGCCGTATATATTTTATAGCATTCGGAGTTTGTCAGGGGTTGGTAGGCGGTGAAGCCCCCTAGCCCTATCAGTAGCTCTACCTCTATAAAACTCTACTACGACGCTGCACCTAAATGCATTTCGGAGAGTACGAGCTATTTCCCAGTTTGATTGGCCTTTCACCCCTACCCACAACTCATCCAAAGACTTTTCAACGTCAACTGGTTCGGTCCTCCATTTTGTGTTACCAAAACTTCAACCTGGTCATGGGTAGATCACAGGGTTTCGCGTCTACCGCATCTAACTATACGCCCTATTAAGACTTGCTTTCGCTTCGGCTCCGTAACTTAATTACTTAACCTTGCTAGATACGAGTAACTCGTAGGCTCATTATGCAAAAGGCACGCCGTCACAAATAAATTTGCTCCGACCGCTTGTAGGCGCACGGTTTCAGGTACTTTTTCACTCCGTTATTCACGGTACTTTTCACCTTTCCCTCACGGTACTTGTTCGCTATCGGTCTCTCAGTAGTATTTAGCCTTACCGGATGGGCCCGGCAGATTCAGACAGGATTACACGTGTCCCGCCCTACTCAGGATACTGCTAGATCTTTAAAACATTTCGTGTACGGGACTATCACCCTCTTTGGCACACCTTTCCTGAGTGCTTCCACTATATTTTAACTTCTCATGTTGCAGTCCTACAACCCCAATATTGCCGAAACAACATTGGTTTGGGCTGTTCCCCGTTCGCTCGCCACTACTAGGGGAATCATTTTTATTTTCTTTTCCTCCAGGTACTTAGATGTTTCAGTTCCCTGGGTTTGCTTCCCGAATAATCGGGATAACTGGTCTTCAACCAGCTGGGTTGCCCCATTCGGAAATCTACGGGTATAACGAGTATTTGCCTCTAACCGTAGCTTATCGCAGCTTATCACGTCCTTCATCGCCTCTGAGAGCCAAGGCATCCGCCATGCGCCCTTAATTGCTTTTTAATAAGTAACAATTTATTTTGAATCTAATTTTTGTGATCTAATTAATTTCTATTGTTTTATTTTACTATTTTCAATATGTCAAAGAACTTATTCTGTATGATACAGATTGTGGAGAATATCGGAGTCGAACCGATGACCTCTTGCGTGCAAGGCAAGCGCTCTAGCCAGCTGAGCTAATCCCCCTTATAACTGTAGTCCCTCGCAGATTTGAACTGCGGACCTCTACATTATCAGTGTAGCGCTCTAACCAACTGAGCTAAGGGACTATATATTCACTATACAACCTCTCAACGCTCTTATAGTCGTTACACTGAGCTTATAAGGAATAAGTTTGAAGTATATAAAAATTAAGACTAACTCAGAAAGTATTCTCAACTTCCAAAAATCCTAAGATTCTCTAAAAAGGAGGTGTTCCAGCCGCACCTTCCGGTACGGCTACCTTGTTACGACTTAACACCAGTTACTAGTTTTACCCTAGGCAGCTCCTTTCGGTTACCGACTTCAGGCACTCCCAGCTTCCATTGTTTGACGGGCGGTGTGTACAAGGCCCGGGAACGTATTCACCGCGTCATGGCTGATACGCGATTACTAGCGATTCCAGCTTCATAGAGTCGAGTTGCAGACTCCAATCCGAACTGAGATAGGTTTTTGAGATTTGCATCCGCTCGCACGGTAGCTGCCCTCTGTACCTACCATTGTAGCACGTGTGTGGCCCAGGGCGTAAGGGCCGTGATGACTTGACATCGTCCCCACCTTCCTCTCTGCTTACGCAGGCAGTTTCTCTAGAGTCCCCGACCGAATCGCTGGCAACTAAAGATAAGGGTTGCGCTCGTTATAGGACTTAACCTGACACCTCACGGCACGAGCTGACGACAGCCATGCAGCACCTTGTATATTGTCCGAAGAAATACTGGTTTCCCAATATGTCAACATACATTTAAGCCCTGGTAAGGTTCCTCGCGTATCATCGAATTAAACCACATGCTCCACCGCTTGTGCGGGCCCCCGTCAATTCCTTTGAGTTTCAACCTTGCGATCGTACTCCCCAGGTGGATCACTTAACACTTTCGCTGTGCCACTGACAGTGTATCGCCAATAGCTAGTGATCATCGTTTACGGCGTGGACTACCAGGGTATCTAATCCTGTTCGCTCCCCACGCTTTCGTCCATCAGCGTCAATAATGACTTGGTAAGCTGCCTTCGCTATCGGTGTTCTATGTCATATCTAAGCATTTCACCGCTACATGACATATTCCGCCTACCTCAATCACATTCAAGAGTTCCAGTTTCAATGGCAGTTCTACAGTTGAGCTGTAGGCTTTCACCACTGACTTAAAACCCCGCCTACGGACCCTTTAAACCCAATAAATCCGGATAACGCTTGGACCCTCCGTATTACCGCGGCTGCTGGCACGGAGTTAGCCGGTCCTTATTCGTATAGTACCGTCAGCTCTCTACACGTAGAGAGGTTTCTTCCTATATAAAAGAAGTTTACAACCCATAGGGCAGTCATCCTTCACGCGGCATGGCTGGTTCAGACTTGCGTCCATTGACCAATATTCCTCACTGCTGCCTCCCGTAGGAGTCTGGTCCGTGTCTCAGTACCAGTGTGGGGGATCTTCCTCTCAGAACCCCTAGACATCGTCGCCATGGTGAGCCGTTACCTCACCATCTAGCTAATGTCACGCATGCCCATCTTTAACCGATAAATCTTTAAGAATCATAACATGTGTTATGAAAATATTATGAGGTATTAATCCAAATTTCTCTGGGCTATCCCTCTGTTAAAGGTAGGTTGCATACGCGTTACGCACCCGTGCGCCACTCGTCATCTCCCGCAAGCGGGAATGTTACCGTTCGACTTGCATGTGTTAAGCCTGCCGCTAGCGTTCATCCTGAGCCAGGATCAAACTCTCCATTGTAATTATAAAGTTTAATCTGTTTAATCTCAAAGAATTTTTCAATTTGCTTATACTTAATATATAAGTATTGCTGTTTGCTAGTCTTAATTTTTATTTTAGTTTCTAAAATGTTTTCTAAAAACTATACTTCAATAAGTCAAAGAACTTCTATTTTTAAATTTTCTTTCGCTTTGTCAAAACCGTTGTTTTTAAAAGCGAGTGCAAAGATAAATGAAATATTTAAACCTGCAAGAAAAATTTTAAATTTTATTTTTTAATCTCGCCCTGTTAATAAAACCGTTGTTTTGTAGAGCGGGTGCAAAGATACACAACATTTTCTTTTCAGCAAGCAATAAAACAAACTTTTTTTATTTTTACCCTCACAAAAACCACTAAAACACTGTCTAAAAGAAAGTTACAACCTAAAGTTTTTTTACCTTTTTTTTCTTTGTATTATATATGATTAATAAACACTGTAATAACTGCATAGAGTAATTTTATAAATCTGGTTTAGTTAAGCTAACTAATTTAACTATTAATTGATACAATGATATAATATTTTAAAGTCTCTTTTCTCTATATTCTCTATTCTACTTTAACCCGCGTTAGGGATAGAAGTAATTGTTTGAACTCTTTTTGATATAGATTCAAGATTTTAAGATTCAGGACTAAAGACTTGAAAGGTTAGTATACCTCAAGATAGGCATCTAAAAAAAGTGAGTGCGGATAGCCCGACCTGAAAGGGAACGCCCTATTTTTTGGGATTGATAACCAAGGTTTCGAAAGACAAAGGCAATAAATCGTTGATTGATTTGAAAATTAAAATCTCATTTTGACCTTTTAGGATAATTTCGATTGGGGAATTTTGATTTCGTTCGTATTCGCTAATTACTTGTCGGCAAGAGCCACATGGTGTTACGACTTCGTTGTATGCTTCTTTAATGGACTTAGCTGTAATCGCTAGCTTACGGATTTTTGAATTGGGATAGTTGGCTTTGCAATAAAAAATAGCAACTCGTTCAGCACATAATGAAGATGGGAATGCTATATTCTCCTGATTGTTACCTAAAACAACATCTCCTGTATCGAGCAACAAAGCTGCTCCAACATAAAAATCTGAATAAACAGCATACGCCTTATCTCTAATCTCATCTGCTTTTTGAATTAGCATTTGATTTTCTTGAGATAACTCCTCAAATTGTAAGGATTGATACGCTATTTCTATTGTCTTTTTCTTCATATTTGCATTGCTAAATTAAAAGTAATTCGTTAATAACCTACTATTTTCAGTGTTTTTTGACTATTTTGTAGCATTACTTTTACAATTCGCTTATTTAACGTTGATTTTTTTGATTGAAAACAAATTATTTTTCTGCTTTTCGCGTTATCTAAATTTTATAGAATAAAAATAATAGGTATGGGAATGATGACATTGCTTTCTAGTTTTTTGGGAATTGAATTATACGACAATGATTTTGAAAAATTAATTTTTAGATTTTGCATTGCATTGCTCTTTATCTTTATAACTGTTAGGGGGCTATACTATCCTATTGCTAAGAAAAAAGAATATGCTTTTTCTTATATGATTTTAGGCGTCGTGATCTTCTTTATCAGTTTTACATTAAAAAAGTTTGAACTAGGTACAGGAATGGCTCTTGGTCTCTTTGCTATTTTTGGTATAATACGTTATCGAACTGATGCCATGCCTGTAAAAGAGATGACGTATCTTTTTATCGTCATAGGATTGTCTATTATCAATGCCTTATCAAACAAAAAAGTAAGTTATACTGAGATTTTATTTACCAACCTTGTAATTGTTGTTATAACATATTTAATGGAACGTGTATGGTTCAATAATAAATCCCTTGTTCCTGTACCTAAGCCCCCAAAGCCTGAAGCTAAGCAATCAGTTGTTTATGACGATTTAGAGCTAGTAAAACTTGAAAAGAGAGACCAATTATTAGCTGACCTTTCAACAAAAACTGGACTAACTATCAACCGAATTAAAATTGATTCTATTAACTATAAAGAACAATTTGCTCAAATAACTATTTACTACAAAAATATTTAACCTTTATTTAAATATAAACTCAAGAGCTCTTTTTTATCGACTTTTCCATTTTGATTTAAGGGAATCTTATCCACTAAAATAACATCTCCAGGAATCATATAATGCGGTAGTGTTTTGGACAATTCCGCTTTTAGCTGTTCCACTGAATAACTTCCTTCTTCTTCTAGCTGGATAAAACTGGCTATTTTTTTAGTTATCCCCTTACGCTTTAAAGGAAGGGTTTCTGCATAGACTACATAATCCAGATTATTAAAAGCCCCAGTTATTTCATTTAATTCTATTCTATAACCGTGTAATTTAACCAAATCATCATTTCTACCATAAAAGTATAAATAACCATTTTCTAAATATCCTTGATCTCCTGTTTTAAAAGCTCTTTGATGATTAATCATTCTAAACTTTTGGTCATTGAGTGCTTTATTATTGACATATCCTATTGAAACATTGGGTCCTACAATAATAATTTCCTTATCTTCTATTAAGATTTCTGTTTCCTCTTTTACTTTTCCTACTGGCAATGGATCTTGTTCTTCTAATATTTCTGGCGTTATTTCTACTACTGTTGTTGCAACTGTAGCTTCTGTTGGACCATACGTATTGATAACACGGGCAAAACTATAATTTGAAAACAACTTCTTAACCAATGCATTAGGTAATACCTCTCCACAAAAAAGGAAAGTAGTTATTGATTGAAACCTTTTAGTATCTTTAATTCTTGCATAGGTCAAAGCAAAAGATGGAGTAGAAACCCAAATACTACCATTGTATTGCTCTATTCTTTCCATTAAGACGGATGGATTGGCTCCTTGCGCACTACTGTTCAACATTATTGTTGCTCCTAGATGAGCAAAAGTCATGACTTCAAATACTGATAAATCAAAACTTAATAACGCTGTATTGATGAATGTATCTTTGGTTGAAAAGTTAAAATCTGTCCCACCCATCCAACGGACAAATGACTGAACTGCTTCTGATGATATTTGAACTCCCTTAGGTTCTCCTGTACTACCAGAAGTAAAAATAATATAGACAACAGGGTCTGATTGTTCCTCTTTAATCAAGGTTTCATTAACCAGTTTACTTGTCTTTATATTTGTTTTTAAGAGGCTAATCTGATTTATTCCATCGATAGCTAACGTCTCTTCTGTTGTGTTAATAATTAATTGACTATCTACTGTCGTCTTTATTTTCTCAATTCTTTCTAGAGGATAAATTACATCTACTGGAATATAAGTGATTTTCAATTTCATAAGGGCATATATAGCGACTAACATATTAGCACTCTTATGTCCATATATAATAACTGGGGTTCCCAATTGATGGCATTCATTTTGTTCAAGAACAGTTATTAATTCATCAACCCTGGCATTAAACGCTCTCCAAGTTAATGAAAAATCTTCTCCAATTACTGCCAACTTATCGGCTTCGATTTCCTTCTCTACAAATTCTTTTTTATTAAAACAAAATCTCATCTCTTAAAATAATTTACCACTAAAAATATAAATTGCAAAAGCTACTGAATTTACCATTAGAAAAATTGATATAACCTTGATGATAACTGGAGACATTCCTCCAAAAACTACATCTTTTTTGGATTTCTTACAGCGATATATATAATAATTATGTAACACTGAATAAACACCAAACAGCATCCCACTAGCAATGTAATGCAACTGAAAACCATTCCAAAACCCCATCAATGTAAATGTACTCATTAACGCAATATTTTGTCTTGTAATAGGTTTGTATATTTTCTTTTTCGTCAAATATTTAAATATCGGTCTGAAGAAATAATTATTTAGCCAATCCCCTAAACTTTTATGCCACTTCTTCCAAAATTCTTTGGGGTTTAATGCTAAAAATGGCTGATCAAAGTTAATTGGAACTGTAATTCCTAATAAGTGCCCAAAACTAATGGCTAAAAGTGAATACCCTGCAAAGTCAAAAAAGAGGTACAATAAGTAGGTGTACATATACTCCAAATGATACACTAGCGTGCCATCGTTTACCAAATAAACCAACACTAAACGTCTGATCGCTTCGGCTATGATAAATTTATACAGTAGCCCTACTATTAGTTTTTCCCAAGCTAGATTGAAGTTGGTCCATGTGATTGAATCATAACCTTTATCCACGTCTTTCTGAAATCTTCTAAAATTATCTATAGGACCTATTAATAACGTTGGAACAAAAGCTGCAAAATTGAAAAAGCTTAAAAATGAAATTTTTACATCAGTTTCTTTATCGTCTATATATAAACCGATAACTTTAAATACAACATAAGATAAGCCTGCAATTTGAAATATGTTTTTTAAGGTAAGTACAGGTTCCTCAGACCAATCTATTACGTTTACTGTTTTCATCAAAAAGATGGGAACAGCCAAAATCAACATGGGAAATAAGACATTTGACTTTTTGTAGTATTTCCGGAGTAAGTTTACCGCAACATATAAATAGATGATTAATCCTAAAAAATGGAAAGGCTTAGGATATAAAAGCGCTAAATATGCAGTTGCGATCAAAGCTAATACCCATTGGTATGCAATGACTTTGCTAAAAAACTGTTTAGCAATTAGCATGATAACATATGCAATAAAAACGAAAGCAAAAAAGATTGCTGAAGTAAATGGGAGTGTATTGTGCAGTTCCATTGTTTTAAAATTGTTGGTAAACAAAATCTACTTTAGAAGCGGCCTCTACCTTTTTATTAGGGTGTAATAAAACATCAATATCTAGATGATATAAGTATAACCACCCTATAATTAGAAAAAGATAGATTAATACATTCTTCACAATCGCTTTAACTTCCATAATATAAACTATCTATATATTGATTAACTTTCATCCAGCCATAATCGCCGAGATGCATAACATCTCTCAATACTCCTGGTTCATAATTTTCTTTTGAATCCACAAACATGTTGTAATATGGTATCTTATTTTCTTTTAATTGGCTAGTTATCGAGTCCATAATTGGATTTAAACGTTCTAGACCAACAAAATAATGAGGATTAAGCGGTTGTATAATAAAACTCGCATTAATATTTTTCTCGCTCAAATACTTAACAACCATTTTAAAGTCTCTATATTCTTCATTGGCATTTATAGCTATACTTTCAACAGTAGAAGATCGTTCTTTTCCATTTTCATCAATTAAATACTTTGTATAATACTCATCTTCTACAATTAGTTTATTGTTGGTGATCGCTTTTAAGAATGTTTCTTGAACTTTAAGTGCAGTATCACTTAAGCTTCCCTCCCATTGACTAACGAGTTCGTTTTTGGGCTTTATAGTATAATTAACCTTGTTAATGTAATAGGTGTAGCCTACTATTTTTTTTAGCTTCAAATCAACATTATATTTCAAGTTATTCCACCATGACTTTGGGCGTGAAAGGTATAATTCTGATAAGTAACTATACTCTTTGGGTACAGGGTCAAAATTTTGTTTATTTTGAGCGATATACTGACCTATATAATGCTTATAAGCTTCATCTATTTCATTGTTGGCTATAATTTTACTTAAAAGTTCTGGCTTAGCAAACTCTACGAAAGCACTTGAATTGGTTCCTCCTCCTTGAAACCAACCTGGACTAAGAAATATACAAACTTTAGAATTGTCTAGATATTCTGTTGCTGCTAATAATTCAATTAGAATGCTTAAATGTTGGTGATGTGCATGACCAATTCCCAAGACTTGTCTTCCCATTTTATTTGGAAAAAATTTATAAGTAGCATAGGGAGTATAATTAAACTCTGAAGAACCAAACAGCGTCAGTTGATTGGTATTTTGAATACTTGCCAAATAATCGATTATATTCTGCTCATCTCCATTTAAGTTGGGAAACACTCCACTAACCGTTATTTGTTCAGCTGTTTTATTTTCTTCATTTATCACTAATTTCACGGCACTTGATGGCAGTAAAAAATAGGCAACCAACAACACTCCTAGGCTTATAATCAATGATAAGAAGTGTACTTTAAAAAATTTAGCCATTTTTAGCTTCCAATTTTCTATTAATGTACTGTATAATTAAATTAACAGTTTGAAAATTATCTTCAATAATTTCGAAGAAAGGAACTTCTATATCATATTCTTCTTCAATTTCGACTGCCAACTCTACAATTGTTATTGAATCTAATATTCCTGATTCCCATAATGCGTCATCTGGTTCAACTACAGAAAAAGAGACCTCTTCTATTTTTTCTATTAAAAATTCTTTCATCATTAATTTATTTTAAATGTTAAATGTGTTACCATTGCATGGCGTTCGAATGATAGCAACCAGAAATGAAGTAGTTCTGGATCACTTTCATCGAAGTGTAACAGTGGTCCATCTACACCAAAAAAGTGACTATCTAGCCATTTTCCTTCCTTATTAACTATAACTGCATAATAAGGGTTGTTTTTGGTTGAATGTTTTTGAGCATACTCAGCTTTTTCATAGAAGCCATGATTTCCTATTCCCATAGGCATTTTAAATCCTTTGTTATAATCTTGCGTTGCTAATTGGGGAATTGCTGCTTTTTGAACTCCTCCTATAACTACTCTGGTTATTTGAGTGGTATCTGTTCCTCTTGAAAAACTGATCTCAAATTCTAAACATTGATCCTGAGTTTTATTATTTGAAGTAACCGCTCTTACCACAACCTTTTTGGGAAATCTTAATTTACTTAATGTTGTTGACCGAGGATCGGCTGTTGAATAATATCCTGGATAAAGAAATGTAGAAAAAGAAGTGGTATCATTTAAAAAATCATTAATTGCTTTCGGGGCTTTTGGATAAACAATATTTTTAAATTTCGATTTTCTAGCTCCTGTCAACGGGTAGAATTCATGATTTAAATTTACAAAAGCAACCTCTTTACTAGAATTTATTGTTCTTAAAGCTTTAAAATTGACTTCCTTACTTACTAGATCTTGATAATTGATTAGATAATCCTTGTATTCATCAAACGTCAACTTTCCTTTATTCACTTCATCAAACAATTCTTCATAAAATGCTCTTGGAAATTCAAACCAACCATGATACAGTGGTTTTTGTTGTTCCCCCTCTTGAGCATAGGTGATCAGTTCCCATAAATAACTATTCAAACAGTTTCTTGCTAAATCTACTCGGACAGTTTTCTTCCCCTCTGTTGTATGCTTAGAAATATCAAATTCATCTCCGACAAATTGAACTTGTTGTCTATTCCATTCTGCATTAATGATTCCTATACGTTTTAAATAATCATCTACTAAGTAATCTGGAATTGTTGGTATCCACTCTAATAAATTAATATTTTCAATTGTAATGGTATCGCTATGCTTATTCGATGGATAAAAGGTAAGGGTAAAATTGGTTGTATCTATCCTTTGAACTTTAATTTGGTGATGTTTATATCGTTCCCAATCTGCACAACGAGATTCAATATCATTGTTATCTGGATATTCTTCATCTGTCATTTCTTTCATTGATGCTTCATATACCAATTCTTGATTATATTCCACAGTTTCTTCTTGACATCCTATCAGCAAGATTGTAATAAATACTATAATAAAAACGAATCTATTTTTCATTTTAAAAAGTTCCAATTAATTCCAATTTTATAGGCCCTATCTTCTAATGGATAATGCATTGCTCCAAAGTAATTACTTTCACTAGTTATTCCTGAATTGAGGTGTGTTAATGCAAAAAATATTCTTACATTTTTAATTCTTGTATTCACAAAAAAATCTACAAACGGATAATTTCCAACGGTATTGTTATTGGCTAAGTAAAATGCTCCTAATGAAGGAGAATAAGACATCAGCTGTACATTGCCATAGTAAGTTAGCTTTGCTCCAGCAAAAACAGCTAAAGATTTCTTAAATGCTTTAAATGCATAACCAGCTTTTAAACTTGTAAAATACTTTGGTAATCGATAGACAATAGCCCCCCCTGTGTGTTGATAGACCAATCTTGGGGTAAGTTTCCAGTTTTTTAATTGAAACTCTTTTTCGATTTCTCCTTTAATAACTTGTGTGTAATCTAAAGTTTGAACTGCTTCTTCTTTATAATTTAAATAAATTGGATTTTTAATGTCGGTGTATTCGACTTTCGCATTCAAAGCGATTTTTTTATGATTCCCACCAATTAAAAAATGATAATTTTCAACTGGTATTAATGTCTGTTGCCAAGAATTGTGATTTCCACTATATCGTTGTAAGTCTATTGATGGGGCTTGTTTGTTAATGGCTGTTTCTATATTCCACTCCATTTGATTTATTGTATACTTAAGATTAGTATTCCAAGAATAATTGCCTTCTCGATAACCTAGCCAATAATAATTCAATTGGGTTTGAAAATCAGTACGAAGTGTTTTGATACTGGTATTTACTCCTAATGCCATATCGTTGTAGTATTGATGTTCATTAGCATGTCGATAATCCAAATATTCGTATTTTACATACGGTAATAAATTATAAGACCAATTCTCTTTCTGAACTTTAAACTGATAGCTCAACTCTTGTGTAATTTGGTTTGTTTTAATGGAATCATTGGTCAATAAACTATCCATATAAATGGCAGGATAAAATTCACTATCGGGGTTAGCATCAGTATAAAATCTTTTTGCATTAACAAAACCTGTATGGGACAATAGTTTATGGCTACTCCCTATCCCTAAGGAATCTTTTTTATTAATAAGCTCTAGCTCTTGATTTAGCGTTAGTAAATTTCCTATTCTTTGTTCATACGCGGAATCTAAATTAACAGTAATCGTTTTTCGATTAAGGCTTAAATCCGATTTGATGATAAAAGAGCTATCATTAGCTATTCCTCCATTTTGCTCTGTTGTGTTTTGAATACGTTGAGCAAAAAAAGATAGTTTATAACGGTTTTGGGGAGTAGTATAATTAAGAGAAGCTAAAATATTATTATTATTGACCTTTTGCCTTTCGTAGCTACCGCCAGCATTTATTTTATCGTATTCTAAAGAAAAATTTCCTTTCTTGGAAAAATTCTGAGTATGTAATATATTAAAATATTGTTCGGTTCTGGCTCCTAATACATAGGTCGCCGAAGTAAATGGATGATACACATTATATTCTTTGTTTGCTACTTCAAACCCACCAATAAATCGACTTACTAAAAATTTACGCTCTTCTTGCTGATTAAAAACTAATGGATAATTATCTAAACCATTATTCCCCAACCATAGATAGGCATTGTCTTTTCTATATTCATGAAAAGACTCAAGACTTGATGTATCTAGTTGGGTAATCTTATCATTTTGAATATAATAAAAAAGAGGCTTTTCTTCTTGCGAATAAATTAATTGCAAAAAGAAAAAACCTCCTATATATAATAAAAACTTCAACTTGAAATTAAGCTTCTGTAGTTGGCGCACCAAAATTTAACGGGAATCCTTGTTGAGCACTATCTTCATTGATCACACCTTGAACACTTTCGTATTTGGCTATGTTATCAGCTAATGCTCTCATTAATTTTTTTGCATGTTCAGGTGTCATTACCACTCTTGATTTTACTTTAGCTTTAGGCACACCAGGCATAATTCTTATAAAATCCAAAACAAACTCAGAAGAAGAATGCGTTATGATCGCTAAATTAGAATAGGTTCCTTCAGCTATTTCTTCATTTAATTCGATATTAATTTGATTGGGGTTTTGTTCTTGACTCATAGTTGTTTTCTTTTAGTTATTTCTAACAAAAATAAAAAAAGCCTTCCAAATGGAAGGCTTTTATTGAAATATTTATGGTATTACTTATTCAGAAACTTCTTGTTCTAATACTGTAGGTTCCATCTCTTCTTTTGGACCAACAGTAATTGTTTGGAAGTCTTCAAGTCCTGTACCTGCAGGAATTTTATGCCCTACAATTACATTTTCTTTCAATCCTAGTAAGTAATCTACTTTTCCGTTAACAGCAGCTTGATTCAATACTTTAGTTGTTTCCTGGAATGACGCAGCAGAAATAAAACTATCAGTCTGTAATGAAGCTTTAGTAATTCCTTGTAATAATGGAATTGCAGTAGCTGGAACAGCATCTCTAGCAGTTACTTTCTTTTTGTCATTACGAGTCAACATTGAATTCTCATCTCTTAACTTACGAGCTGTAACAATTTGTCCAGCCATTAGGTTTTGAGAATCTCCTGCATCTTCAACAACTTTTTTACCCCAAAGCTTATTATTCTCTTGCATAAACTCCCATTTATTTACAGAAGCTTTTTCTAAGAATATTGTATCTCCAGCATCAGCGATTTCAACTTTACGCATCATTTGACGTACAATTACCTCAAAGTGCTTATCGTTAATTTTCACCCCTTGTAGACGATATACTTCTTGTATTTCATTTACAATGTACTCTTGTACAGCTGTAGGTCCTTTAATACTTAGGATATCTTGTGGAGTTGTCGCTCCTTCAGATAAGTTTTGACCAGCTCTTACGAAATCATTCTCCTGTACTAAAATGTGGCGAGATAATGGAATTAAGTATTTCGTTACTTCACCTGTTTTAGCTTCAACAATAACTTCTCTGTTACCTCTCTTAATTTTTCCATAAGAAACCACACCATCAATTTTAGCTACAACAGCTGGATTAGATGGATTACGTGCCTCAAACATTTCGGTTACACGAGGTAAACCACCTGTAATATCCCCTGTTTTTCCTGATTTACGAGGAATTTTAACTAAGATATCACCTCCAGTAATTGCATCGCCCTCTTTTACAATAACGTGAGCATCTACTGGTAAGTTAAATGCTTTAAGTGTTTCTCCTTTCTTGTTTACAACTAAGATCGTTGGAACTGTTTTCTTGCTTCTGTTTTCTTTAATTACGATTTCAGAGAATCCAGTTTGCTCATCAACTTCTTCACGGTAAGTTTCACCAGCAATTAAGTTTTCAAACTCAATTTTACCTTCAACATCCGAAATAATTACGGCATTATATGGATCCCAAGTACAGATTACATCTCCTTTCTTAACGGTACGTTTACCACCTACTAATAAGTGTGCACCATAAGGAATGTTGTTTGTTGCTAATACTTGACCTGTTTCTTTATCTAAGATTCTCATCTCAGCAGCACGCCCAATAACAACTTCAACATCGTTTCCTTCTTCATCTGTTTTAGAAATTGTTCTTAATTCATCAATTTCTAATTTACCTGTGAATTTAGCTTTAATGCTAGATTCATCTGCAATGTTAGATGCTGTACCCCCAACGTGGAATGTACGAAGTGTTAACTGTGTTCCTGGCTCACCAATTGATTGTGCAGCAATTACACCAACTGAGTCTCCTTTTACAGCTAAGTGACCTGTTGCTAAGTTACGACCGTAACATTTAGCACAAACTCCTCTTTGCTTCTCACAAGTCAATACAGAACGGATTTCTACTTCTTCTATATCAGCTGCTTCAATAGCTCTTGCTTGATCTTCTCTAATTTCAACACCTTCAGAGACGATAATTTCTCCTGTTTCAGGATGTTCAATATCATTTAGAGCAACTCTTCCTAGAATTCTATCATATAATGATTCAACAATATCTTCATTTTTCTTCAATGCTGATACTGTTAATCCTCTCAATGTTCCACAATCATCATCGTTTACAACAACATCTTGTGCCACATCTACTAACCTTCTTGTTAAGTAACCTGCATCGGCAGTTTTTAAGGCTGTATCGGCAAGACCTTTACGGGCACCGTGAGTAGAAATAAAGTACTCCAAAATTGATAGTCCCTCTTTAAAGTTAGAAAGAATTGGATTCTCAATAATATCTTGACCTCCATTTGTTCCTGACTTCTGTGGCTTGGCCATCAATCCCCTCATTCCTGACAGCTGACGAATCTGCTCTTTAGAACCCCTTGCTCCTGAATCCATCATCATATAAACTGAGTTGAATCCTTGCTGATCGTTCTTTAAGTTTTCCATCAAGATATGTGTCAATCTAGAGTTGGTATGTGTCCAGATATCAATGATTTGGTTATAACGCTCGTTGTTAGTGATCAATCCCATGTTATAGTTCATTTTCACTTCATCAACTTGTGCTTCAGCTTTCGCTACCATTTCATCTTTTTCATCAGGTATAACGACATCTCCAAGGTTGAATGACAACCCTCCTTTAAATGCCATGTAATATCCTAAATCTTTGATCTCATCCAAGAAGTTTGCTGCTGTTGGTACATCAGTTACTTTTAAAATTTCACTAATAATATCTCTTAATGCTTTCTTTGTTAAGACTTCATTAATATAACCAGCTTCATCAGGTACTAACTCATTGAATAAAACTCTACCTGTAGTTGTTTCAATCAATTTTGTTACTTTTTCACCCTCTTCAATATCGTTTGTTCTTACTTTGATTTGAGCATGTAAATCTAATACACCTTCGTTGTATGCAATTTTAACCTCTTCTGGTGAGTAGAATGATTTACCTTCTCCTTTAATAGGAACTTCTTTAGTTGATTTTCTTGCTTTAGTAATGTAGTATAATCCCAATACCATATCCTGAGATGGTACAGTAATAGGAGCTCCATTGGCTGGGTTCAAGATATTATGAGACGCCAACATTAACATTTGAGCTTCTAAAACAGCAGCATTTCCTAATGGTAAGTGAACAGCCATCTGATCCCCATCAAAATCGGCGTTAAATGCCGTACACACTAATGGGTGTAATTGGATCGCTTTTCCTTCAATTAACTTAGGTTGGAATGCCTGAATACCTAATCTATGTAGTGTAGGGGCACGGTTCAATAATACTGGGTGACCTTTAATTACATTTTCTAAGATATCCCATACTACTGGATCTTTCTTATCTACAATTTTCTTTGCTGATTTAACTGTTTTTACAATCCCTCTTTCAATCATCTTACGAATAATGAAAGGCTTGTAAAGTTCGGCAGCCATATCTTTTGGTAAACCACACTCATGCAGTTTTAACGTTGGCCCAACAACAATTACAGAACGTGCTGAATAATCAACCCTCTTACCTAATAAGTTTTGACGGAAACGCCCTTGTTTACCTTTTAAACTATCAGATAATGATTTTAACGGTCTATTTTTGTCTGTTTTAACAGCACTTGATTTTCTTGAGTTATCAAATAAAGAATCAACAGACTCCTGTAACATACGTTTTTCGTTACGTAAAATTACTTCCGGAGCTTTAATTTCTATTAATCGCTTTAAACGGTTATTTCTGATGATAACTCTTCTGTATAAGTCATTTAAATCAGATGTAGCAAATCTTCCTCCATCTAATGGAACCAATGGTCTTAAATCTGGTGGAATTACAGGTACTGTTTTAACAACCATCCATTCTGGGCGGTTTTCAATACGCGTATTTGCATCTTTAAATGCTTCAATAACTTGAAGACGTTTTAATGCTTCATTTTTACGTTGCTGAGAAGTTTCGTTATTTGCTTTATGACGTAATTCGTAAGATAATTTATCTAACTCTAAACGTTGTAACAAATCGTGTAACGCTTCTGCCCCCATCTTAGCGATGAATTTATTTGGGTCAGTATCTTCCAACATTCTGTTTTCTTTTGGTAAAGCATCGATAATGTCTAAATACTCTTCCTCAGTTAAGAAATCTAAATATTGTAAAGGCTCTCCTTCTGCGTTATTAACACCAGCAGCATTTATTACAACATATCTTTCGTAATAAATAATTTGATCTAATTTCTTCGTTGGTAATCCTAATAAGTACCCTATTTTATTTGGTAACGAACGGAAATACCAGATATGAGCAACAGGAACAACTAATGAAATATGTCCCATACGTTCTCTACGAACTTTTTTCTCTGTTACTTCAACACCACATCTATCACAAACGATACCTTTGTAACGAATTCTTTTATATTTACCACAGTGGCACTCATAATCCTTAACAGGACCGAAAATTCTTTCACAGAATAAACCGTCACGCTCTGGTTTATATGTTCTATAGTTGATTGTTTCAGGCTTTAATACTTCTCCAAACGATTTTTCTAAAATCATTTCTGGAGATGCAAGACTGATGGTTATTTTGTTAAATCTACTTGATGGTTTCGATTCTTTTCTAAAAGCCATATATTATAGTATTTTGTTGTAAAACAACTATTTTCTAATATTATTCAAAATTCAAATCAACCTAGAAGACTAATGTCTCCTAGGTTTTCATTAAATTAATCTAATGTGATGTTAAGACCTAAACCGCTTAACTCGTTCAACAATACATTGAAAGACTCTGGAATTCCAGGAGTAGGTAAGTTTTTACCTTTTACAATTGCTTCATAAGCTTTTGCTCTTCCAATAACGTCATCCGACTTAACCGTTAAGATTTCTTGTAGGATATTAGATGCTCCAAATGCTTCTAATGCCCATACCTCCATCTCACCAAAACGCTGACCACCAAATTGTGCTTTACCACCTAATGGTTGTTGTGTAATTAATGAGTAAGGTCCAATAGAACGAGCATGCATTTTATCATCTACCATATGACTTAGTTTAATCATATAGATAATTCCTACTGTAGCAGGTTGATCAAATTTCTCTCCTGTTCCACCATCGTATAAGTAAGTTTTACCATTTTTAGGTACTCCTGCCTTATCTGTCAATTCATGAATTTCATCCATGCTTGCACCATCGAAAATTGGAGTTGAGAACTTCGTTCCTAACTTTTCTCCTGCCCAACCTAAAACAGTTTCATAAATCTGTCCTAAGTTCATACGAGAAGGTACCCCTAATGGGTTCAACACGATATCTACAGGCGTTCCATCTTCTAGGAAAGGCATATCTTCTTCACGAACAATACGAGCTACAATACCCTTATTTCCGTGACGTCCTGCCATTTTATCTCCTACTTTTAGTTTTCTTTTCTTCGCTAAGTAAACTTTTGCTAATTGGATAATTCCGTTTGGTAACTCATCTCCAACAGAAATTTTAAACTGTCTTCTTTTATGCTTACCTAAAATATCCGTTGCTTTTAAGTTGAAGTTATGCAATACTCTATCGATTAAAGCATCTATTTCTTCATCTCCAGTCCACCCTTTTGGGTTAATGTGTAAGAAATCAAGGTCTTTTAAGTTTTTCTCTGTAAACTTAACACCTTTCTTCAATACTTCTTCTTTATAGTTATTGAAAACTCCTTTCGACTTCTTGTCTCCAACAATTTCCATTAACTTACCGATAAGTACACCTTTCAATTCATTAACTTCAGCGTTCATCTCTTTTTCGATTTGCTCTAAAAGAGGTTTATCTGCAGCTTTTGATTTTCTATCTTTTACAGATCTAGCGAATAATTTCTTGTCGATCACCACACCTTTAGTAGATGGAGATACTTTTAATGAAGCATCTTTAACATCTCCTGCTTTATCGCCAAAGATCGCTCTTAATAACTTCTCTTCTGGTGACGGGTCACTTTCTCCCTTAGGTGTAATTTTACCGATTAGAATATCTCCAGGCTTAACATCTGCTCCAATTCTAATAATTCCGTTTTCGTCAAGGTCTTTTGTTGCCTCTTCACTAACGTTTGGAATGTCGGCTGTTAATTCTTCAATACCTCTTTTAGTATCTCTTACTTCTAGAGAGTACTCGTCGATATGAATTGAAGTAAAGATATCTTCTTTAACTATCTTTTCTGAGATTACAATCGCATCCTCAAAGTTATATCCTTTCCAAGGCATGAATGCTACTTTAAGGTTTTGACCTAATGCCAATTCTCCTTTTTGAGTTCCATATCCTTCTACTAGTACATCACCTTTCACCAATTTTTGACCTTTGGTTACAACTGGTTTTTGAGTGATTGATGTACCTTGGTTCGTTTTTCTGTTTTTGATTAGTTTATAAACTTTAACATCATTTTCAAAACGAACTAATTGTTCTTCATTAGTAAGGTCATACTTAACATGAATTTCGTTGGCATCCACATATACGACCTCTCCTTCTCCTTCTGCGTGGAATAATACTCTAGAATCTCTTGCGATTAATTCTTCGATACCTGTTCCTACAATTGGAGAGTTTGGTCTTAACAATGGTACTGCTTGACGCTGCATGTTTGATCCCATCAACGCACGGTTGGCATCATCATGCTCCAAGAAAGGGATACAAGATGCTGCAATCGAAGCAATCTGATTGGCTCCAACATCAATATAGTTAATATCTTCTGGTAAAGACATCGGGTAATCTCCTTCGAAACGTGTTTTAACACGCTCAGTTAAGAAATTTCCTTTTTCATCAGTCTTTGCAATCGACTGTGCGATGTTCATGTTATCCTCTTCTTCTGCAGTTAAATAAACAGGATCTTCTGTAATAACGACTTTACCACTTTCTACTTTACGGTATGGCGTTTCGATAAACCCTAGTTTGTTAACTTTTGCATAAACTGCAAGTGAAGAGATCAGACCAATATTTGGTCCCTCAGGTGTTTCAATAGTACACAATCTACCGTAGTGTGTATAGTGAACATCCCTTACCTCGAATCCAGCTCTTTCTCTAGATAAACCACCTGGTCCAAGAGCTGATAATCTTCTTTTGTGTGTTACCTCTGCTAATGGATTTGTTTGATCCATAAATTGAGATAGCTGGTTAGTTCCAAAGAACGAGTTAATTACTGCTGATAATGTTTTAGCATTAATCAAATCGATAGGAGTAAAGACTTCGTTATCTCTAACGTTCATTCTTTCTCTAATTGTTCTAGCCATACGTGCTAGACCAACACCAAATTGATTATGTAATTGTTCTCCAACTGTTCTTACACGTCTATTACTTAAGTGATCAATATCATCGACATCAGTCTTAGAGTTTACTAACTCTATTAAATACTTAACGATAGAGATGATATCATCTTTTGTTAAAACTCTTTGATCAAGCGATTCGTTTAAGTTTAATTTTTTATTAATTCTATAACGACCTACTTCTCCTAAATCATATCGCTGCTCTGAAAAGAATAACTTTTCGATTACCCCTCTTGCTGTTTCTTCATCTGGCGGTTCAGCATTACGTAACAATCTATAGATATATTCTACAGCTTCTTTTTCTGAGTTAGAAGTATCTTTTTGTAAGGTATTATAGATGATTGAGAAATCGGCAGAATTTACATCTTCTTTGTGTAAGATAATTGACTTTACACCTGCTTCTAAGATTTCATCCATGTGTTCTTTTTCAAGAACAGTTTCACGATCTATAATTACTTCATTTCTTTCAATAGAAACAACCTCTCCTGTATCCTCATCAACGAAGTCTTCTACCCAAGTTTTTAATACACGAGCAGCTAACTTTCTTCCTATTATTTTCTTTAATCCTGTTTTAGTAACTTTTACTTCATCTGCTAAATCAAAGATTTCCAAAATTTCTTTATCACTTTGGTAACCAATAGCACGGAAAAGTGTCGTAACAGGTAACTTTTTCTTACGGTCAATGTATGCATACATTACACTGTTAATGTCTGTAGCAAATTCAATCCATGAACCTTTAAATGGAATTACTCTTGCTGAGTATAACTTCGTTCCATTAGCGTGGTGGCTCTGACCAAAGAATACACCAGGAGATCTGTGTAACTGCGAAACAATAACTCTTTCTGCTCCGTTTACAACAAATGAACCTTTAGGTGTCATATATGGTATAGTTCCAAGATAAACTTCTTGAACTATAGTTTCAAAATCTTCATGTTCTGGATCTGTACAATATAGCTTTAAGACAGCTTTTAAAGGTACAGCATATGTTAATCCTCTTTCTACACATTCATCAACGGTGTAACGTGGAGGATCTACAAAATAGTCTAGGAATTCCAATACAAACTGATTTCTTGTATCGGTAATTGGAAAGTTTTCTGAAAAAACTTTAAACAAACCTTCGTCTGAACGATTTTCTGGTGTTGTTTCTAATTGAAAAAACTCTTGGAAAGATTTCAATTGAACATCTAAAAAATCTGGATAATCAATTCGATGCATACTTGATGCAAAGTTGATTCTTTTTGGAATATTAGTTTCGGTTGCCAAGGCTTAAATGTTTAAATTAAACAAATTTCGATCGTTTATTTGTGAAATAGTTACCCTATTATACACAAAAGGGTTTAGGTACATTCCGTCAGACGGAAGTACCTAAACCTTATAGTAATTGATTATATAATTACTTAACTTCTACTTCAGCTCCTGCTTCTTCTAAAGCAGTTTTTAATGCGTCAGCTTCGTCTTTTGAAACTCCTTCTTTAACGTTAGTTGGAGCTGCATCAACTAATTCTTTAGCTTCTTTAAGTCCTAAACCTGCTAATTCTTTAACCGCTTTAACAACTTTTAATTTAGCTGATCCTGCTGCTTTAAGAACTACATCAAATTCAGTTTTTTCTTCAGCTTCAGCACCACCTGCTGCACCACCACCTGCTACTGCAACTGCAGCTGCTGCTGGTTCAATACCGTACTCTTCTTTTAAGATTTCTGCTAATTCGTTTACTTCTTTTACAGTTAAGTTTACTAAACTTTCTGCCATAGCTTTGATATCCGCCATAATAATTTATTTTAGTACTTCCGTACTTGTTTGGTTTTACTTTTTAATTATTCTTTTTATTCTTTTTTATCTTTCAGATAAAGTTTTCACTAATCCTGCAATTGTGCTTCCTCCAGATTGAAGAGCTGACAATACGTTCTTAGCAGGAGATTGTAATAATCCAACAACCTCACCAATCAATTCTTCTTTCGACTTAATGTCTACTAAAGCTTGTAATTGATCGTCACCAATGTATATTGACTCTTCTACGTAGGCAGCTTTTAAAATCGGCTTATCATAATTCTTTCTGAATTCTTTGATAACTTTTGCCGGAGCATTACCTACTTCTGCAAACATAATTGCTGTAGGACCAGCCAAAACATCATACATTTCTGCAAGGTCTTTCCCTTCAACTTTTTCCATTGCTTTTTTAAGCAATGTGTTTTTTACTACGCTTAACTGAACATCTTTTTTGAAGCATGCTCTTCTTAATGAACTTGTAGCCTCAGCTGTTAGTTCAGAAGTGTCTGCAACATAAAATATTCCAGAATTAGCAAGTCTATCAGTTAAGACCTCAATTGCATTTTGTTTTTCTTCTCTGGTCATGTTTCTTCTTTTTTATGCAGTTACGCTTCAATTGATTTAGGTTCAACTTTAATACTTGGGCTCATTGTGCTAGAGATTGATAAACTTTTAATATAAGTTCCTTTAGCAGCAGTTGGCTTTAATTTAATTAAAGTAGAAATTAATTCTTTTGCGTTGTCTGCAATTTTTTCTGATTCGAAAGAAGCTTTACCAACAGCAGCATGTATAATTCCGAATTTATCAACTTTAAAGTCAATTTTTCCAGCTTTTACATCTTTTACTGCTTTCGCTACATCCATAGTTACAGTACCAGTTTTTGGGTTTGGCATTAATCCTCTAGGCCCTAAAATACGTCCTAAAGCTCCTACTTTCCCCATTACTGATGGCATAGTAATGATCACATCTACATCAGTCCAACCACCTTTAATTTTAGTGATAAACTCATCTAGACCTACGTAATCAGCACCAGCTTCCTGCGCTTCTTTTTCCTTATCAGCAGTACATAACACCAATACTTTTACATCTTTCCCTGTTCCGTGAGGTAAAGAAACTGTTCCTCTAACCATTTGGTTAGCTTTTCTTGGATCAACTCCTAACCTAACAGCAACATCTACAGATGGGTCAAAGTTTGTTGATGAAATCTCTTTGATAATTTTAGAAGCTTCTTCTAATGAATATACCTTTTCAGTATCATACTTAGCTAAGGCTTCTTTTCTCTTCTTCGTCAGTGCCATAATTTTTCTGTTTATTCAGATTATACTTCCCAAGGAGCAGTTCCTTTAACTGTTAACCCCATACTTCTCGCTGTTCCAGCTACCATTTTCATTCCTGAATGAACAGTAAAACAGTTTAAATCAGCCATTTTATCTTCAGCAATAGCTTGAACTTGTTCCCAAGTTACAGACCCTACTTTAGATTTATTTGATTCTGAAGACCCCTTTTTAATTTTAGCCGCTTCCATTAACTGGACTGCCGCTGGAGGAGTTTTAATAACAAAATCAAATGACTTGTCGGAATATACAGTGATTACAGCAGGCAACACTTTCCCAGCTTTATCTTGAGTTCTAGCATTAAACTGCTTACAGAACTCCATGATATTTACACCCTTAGCACCTAATGCAGGTCCTACTGGTGGCGAAGGATTTGCAGCTCCACCTTTAATCTGAAGTTTGATTAATCCACTTACTTCTTTTGCCATTGTTATTTATTTATTTCGTGTTTTCGTCGGGAAGCTTTAATCGACTAGCACACTATCTTTAATTCTCTTTTTGTACTTGCATATAATTAAGTTCTAATGGCGTTTTACGTCCAAAAATCTTAACCATAACTTTTAGTTTTTTCTTTTCTTCGTTGATTTCTTCAATAATACCGTTGAAGTTATTAAATGGTCCATCTATTACCTTAACAGACTCACCTACAACATAAGGGATGTTCATTTCTTCATCAGCCTCTGCTAACTCATCAACTTTCCCTAAAATTCGATTTACCTCAGACTCTCTCATTGGCAAAGGATCTCCTCCTTTCTCTCCACCTAAGAAACCGATAATATTATTAGTAGATTGAATAACGTGTTCTACCTCTCCGACCAAAGCTGCTTCGATTAAAACGTAACCAGGAAGATAGTTTTTTTCTTTACTAATCTTCTTTCCATTTCTAATTTGATAAACTTTTTCGGTTGGAATAAGTATTTGCTCAACGTAATCAGAAAGTTTTTGTCTTTCTATTTCAAGTTCAAGTTGTTCTTTAACTTTCTTCTCTTTACCACTTATGGCACGGATAACGTACCATCTTTTCTTTACTTCAGCCATTACTCTTTATTTAGAAGAAGGATTAAACATTTCATAAAAGAACCCTAACATACCTTTCCAAAAACCTTCTTCACCAGCAGGCCAGATTCCAAAAACAAAATCCATAACCCAAACCATTAAAGAAATAATCACACTTGTAACCAAAACAATAATTGCACTAGTTTGTAATTCTTTCCAAGTAGGCCATGAAACCTTATTTAGCAACTCAAAAGCTGCATCTTGTATATATGCTTTAATTCCTGCCACAACTATTTATTTGTTTTTTAATGCACGGATGGAGAGACTCGAACTCCCGACACCTGGTTTTGGAGACCAGTGCTCTACCAACTGAGCTACATCCGTAATATGACAAAAAGGCAATCCGCCATTCGGCGGACACCTTTGTCATTTATTCTGTTTGAATAATCTTTCTTATCCTAAGATTTCAGTTACCTGACCAGCTCCTACTGTTCTACCTCCCTCACGGATTGCAAAACGTAAACCTTTATCCATCGCTACTGGTGTGATTAACTCAACATCAATAGTTACGTTATCTCCAGGCATTACCATCTCACGACCAGCTTCTAAGTTAATAGTTCCTGTAACGTCTAATGTTCTGAAATAGAACTGAGGACGGTATCTGTTATGGAATGGAGTGTGACGTCCACCTTCTTCTTTCTTCAATACATAAACCTCAGCTTTAAACTTGCTATGAGGAGTAATTGAACCTGGCTTAGCGATTACCATCCCTCTTTTGATATCTGATTTATCGATACCTCTTAATAAAAGACCAACGTTCTCACCTGCTCTTCCCTCATCTAAGATCTTACGGAACATCTCAACTCCTGTTACTGTTGAAGTCATTTTCCCGTTATCAGCTTGTAATCCGATAATCTCAACTGGATCTCCTGTATTAACAATTCCTGTTTCAATTGCACCTGTAGCAACTGTTCCACGTCCTGTAATAGAGAATACATCCTCTACAGACATCAAGAATGGTTTCTCAACATCACGCTCTGGAGTTGGGATCCACTCATCAACTTTATCCATTAACGCTTGAACTGACTCAACCCATTTAGCTTCTCCATTTAAAGCTCCTAATGCAGAACCTTTCATGATTGGAGTATCATTATAGTCATAAGACTCTAATAACTCTTCTAACTCCATCTCTACTAACTCTAACAACTCCTCATCATCAACCATATCCACTTTATTCATGAATACAACCAATTTAGGAACGTTTACCTGTCTAGACAATAAGATATGCTCTCTTGTTTGAGGCATTGGACCATCTGTAGCAGCACAAACTAATATCGCACCATCCATTTGAGCAGCTCCAGTAACCATGTTCTTTACATAATCGGCGTGACCTGGACAATCAACGTGAGCATAGTGTCTTGCTGATGTTTCATACTCAATGTGAGCTGTATTAATTGTAATTCCTCTTTCTTTCTCCTCTGGAGCGTTATCAATTTGAGAGAAATCTCTTACTTCAGCCAAACCAGCGTCTGACAAAACTTTAGAAATTGCAGCAGTAAGAGTTGTCTTACCGTGATCCACGTGACCTATTGTACCAATATTCACGTGAGGTTTAGTACGTTCGAAGGTTTCTTTAGCCATCTTTACTTTGTTTTATTTATTTATTAATTATATACTTATTTACCATCACTAACAAAAGAGCCAATGACGGGAATTGAACCCGTGACCTCTTCCTTACCAAGGAAACGCTCTACCCCTGAGCTACACCGGCTTCAAAAACACAAAAAGGAGAACTAGTTACCCAATTCTCCTTTAAGTCACAGAGCGGGAGACGAGATTCGAACTCGCGACCCTCAGCTTGGAAGGCTGATGCTCTACCAGCTGAGCTACTCCCGCTTTTCAGAGTTCAAAGGTAGAATTAATTTTCAAACTCACAAAACTTTTTTTGAGTTTTTTTAATTCTTTTGTGGGGAGAGCAGGATTCGAACCTACGAAGGCTTGGCCAGCAGATTTACAGTCTGCCCTCGTTGACCGCTTGAGTATCTCCCCAACAATTCTACTTAGAGAACTTGAGAGCCAATGGAGGGACTCGAACCCACGACCTGCTGATTACAAATCAGCTGCTCTAGCCAGCTGAGCTACATTGGCGATTTTTTTATGTTTTTCTTTGTAAGAACGTGTCCCTTTGTTTAAAAAGGTCTGCAAATGTAAGAACAATTTTTACATCTACAAACCTTTTCGCAAAAAAAAATCACTTTTTTTTATTTTTTATTTAGAATGAAGCTTTTCTTTATACTTTACCAACTGTCTCCTTAAAGCCTCAACTGACTCATCTGCAGCCTCTTCGAATGATTTGCACTGCTTTTTCGCAAAAATCTCTTTACCTGGTAATAAAATTTTAATTTCTACTGTTTTATTTTCAAAAGACTCTGATTTTTCTACTTTCAAAAATGATTCCGCACCAACAATATTATCAAAATACTGTTCTAACTTCCCTACTCTTTCTTCTACAAATGCAACTAACTTCTTATCTGCATCAAAATTTACTGATTGAATCTTTATATCCATGTTGTTTAATTTTTTAATCACCACTTCTTGGGTGAGCTTGTTTATATATACCTTTTAACTTCTCAATCGAATTGTGAGTATAAACTTGCGTCGCAGACAAATCAGCATGACCTAAAATTTCCTTTATAGCATTTAAATCTGCTCCAGCATTTAGCATTTGCGTCGCAAAAGTGTGCCTCAACACGTGAGGACTCCTATCTTTTTGAGTAGTTACTAGACTAAGATAATATTTTACCTTCCTAAAAACAAACTTTTCATATAATTTGTCCCCCTTATCTGTAACTAATAAAAAGGAACTACTTCCACTAAAAAAACCAGCTTCCTTTTTTAAGACTACATATTCTTTAATTAATTTTAACAATTTATCTGAAATAGGAATATATCTTTCTTTGTTTCTTTTCCCAATAACTTTTACTGTATCTACACCAACATCTGCTTCCTTTATATGAATTAACTCACTCAATCGCATACCTGTGTAATACAATAAATAAAGAATCACCTTATCGCGTCCTCCTTTAAAGTTTTTTTCAAAAACATCATCTTTCAACAAACGGTCCATCTCTGTTGCTCGTACAAAAGCGGGTGTTTTTTTCGCCGTTTTCAACACTTTAATATCTTGAACAGGAGAAACCTCAACCCTCCCTTGCTGAATTAAATACCTGTAAAAAGATTTTACTGCACTCAACTTTCTATTTACTGATCTTTCTGCAATACCCATTTCCAGCAATACAACCAGCCAACTCCTTACCCTACTCGTTTCTGCATCTATCACAGCAACATCAAACTCTTGAAGATAAGCGATATACTGATTGAGATCTTTCTCATAAGCAGTTAATGTATGAACAGAGAACCTCCTTTCATTCTTTAAATAGTTATAAAAAAGCTTTAACTCATCCATAATTCCAATACCTAACTAGCTAAATTTAGACAAAAAAAAAGAGAAAGTTTTAAAACTTTCTCTTTTTTAATCTATATAATTAATGTATAAAACTATACTAAGCTTCCTCTCTTCTTAATCCCTCAATGTATGAAGCTTTAATAATTTCCTGTCTTCTTTCAACAGAAGGCTTAGTAAACTGTTTGCGAGAACGTAATTCTCTCAAAACTTTAGTTCTATCAAATTTCTTTTTGTATCTCTTAAGAGCTCTTTCAATTGACTCTCCTTCTTTTACTGGTATCTGTAACATATCTAATACTAATTTTCTATAATCTAAAACCCCTGATTTTTAATAAGGAAGTGCAAAGATAGCACGAATTTTATTTATTCAAAACTTTTTAGCCAAATTTAATTGTTTTTTTCACATTTCTCTTTTTTTTTAACCATTTTAGAAAACATAGCACAAGTTTGTACTTACTTTTACATCATTATGGAAAACCAACGACCAATAACAGACTGGCTCCCAACAACCATGAAGGAAGTCAAAAAAAGAGACTGGGAAGAACTTGATGTTGTTCTTATTTCTGGAGATTCCTATGTAGACCACCCCTCATTTGGCACAGCGGTTATTGGCCGCATTATTGAAGACGAAGGATTTAAAGTCGCAATTCTTGCTCAACCTAACTGGACCGATGATTTACGAGATTTCAAAAAATTTGGGAAGCCTAAATATTTCTTTGGAATTACTTCTGGGTGTATGGACTCAATGGTAAACCATTATACAGCTAGTAAACGTAAACGATCTACTGATGCATATACAGCTGGAGGACAATCTGGACACCGCCCAGATTATGCTGTTAACACTTATTCTAAAATCATTAAGAAACTCTACCCAGACACACCTGTATTAATTGGCGGAATCGAAGCCTCTCTTAGGAGAGTTACTCATTATGATTATTGGTCAGATAGATTAGCCCCATCTATTTTATCGAGTAGTTTAGCAGACCTATTAGTATATGGAATGGGTGAACAACCATTAAGAGAAGTACTACAACTTTTAAAAAAAGGGGTTCCTTTCCATCAATTAACAATGGTAAAGCAAACCGCCTACCTTAGACCTAAAACCGACAACATTCCCAAAAATAAAAACTGGGATGACATTACATTAAATGCGCATGAGCAATGTTTGAAAGATAAAAAAGCTTTTGCTTCCAACTTTAAGCACATAGAACAGGAGTCTAACAAAACATTTGCCAAAAGAATTATACAAGAGGTAAACAACAATAACCTCATCATCAATCCTCCTTTTCAAACAATGACCGAAAAGGAAATCGACCATTCTTTTGACTTACCCTACACACGTCTTCCTCATCCTAAATATAAAAAAAGGGGGGCTATACCAGCCTACGAAATGATTAAATTCTCTATTAACATGCATAGAGGTTGTTTTGGTGGATGTAGTTTTTGTACCATATCAGCTCATCAAGGTAAATTTATTGCTAGTCGTTCAGAGCAGTCCATCCTAAAAGAGGTCGATCAAGTTACAGAAATGAATGACTTTAAAGGTTACATCTCTGATATTGGAGGCCCCTCAGCCAACATGTATCAATTAAAAGGTAAAGACCTAGCTATATGTGATAAATGCGTAGCACCTTCTTGTATCCATCCTGTAATATGTTCTAACCTAGATACAGACCATAGCGCCATGACCAGTCTATATCAAAAGGTAGACGCGCACCCCAAAGTAAAAAAAGCATTTGTTGGAAGTGGAATTCGTTATGATTTACTCACTCCAAGCTACAACAAAAAAGGAGATCAGGAGACGATGTTGCAGTACATGACTCAACTTCAAAAGAGACATGTATCTGGCCGATTAAAAGTAGCCCCTGAACACACAGCCTCAGACACATTAAGATTAATGAGAAAACCTTCCTTTGATCACTTTAAGTCTTTTAAAAAAATTTATGATAAAATTGATGACAAGTTTAACTTAAATCAAAAACTAATTCCTTACTTTATTTCCAGCCATCCAGGTTGTGAAGAAGAAGACATGGCCAATCTAGCTGTAGAAACTAAAGAATTAGGCTTTGAGTTAGAACAAGTACAAGATTTCACTCCAACCCCAATGACTGTAGCCACAGTTATTTATTATTCAGGCTACCATCCCTATACATTAAAACCTTATTACACTCCAAAATCGAAAAAAGAAAAACAAAAACAACATCGTTTCTTCTTTTGGTACAAAAAAGAAAATCAAGATTGGATTAAAAGCAAACTTGTAAACGCTAAAGACCATACACTTTTAGACCGATTATTAAAAAAGGACAACAACAAACCTAAATGGTTAAAAGACAAGCATAATCAGAGAGCAAAGCCCGTGAATAAGAAATCAAAAATGTTTAGAAAGAAAACTAAAAAGCGTTAAACATTTAAAGTTAAAACGGGAACTTTAGCGTGATTTACCAACACTTCTGTAGTTCTGAACTCCACAATGCTTTTTAACAGACCATAATGGTGATTTGAAACTGCAATTAAATCTACATTATTCAGATTAGCGTAGCTCAGCACCCCATCTTCAACGGTAAAATGATTATATATTTCAATTTTATAATTCTTAATACCGTGTTGTATGGCAACCTTAGTAATTCGTTCTACACAAGAGGTGGTATCTTCAAAATAATGTGGAGTATTAATATACAATAGATGAACAGAAGCATCTAGATATCCTGCTAGAATTTTAACTTGTTCTAAGTTATCATTCTCAGACTCCACTCTAAAATCGGAGGCATAAATTAGGTTATCCACTTTAAAACTATCTCCAGCTGTTTTTCTCAAACTCAACACTGGACATGGTGCATTTCTTGTAACCCATTGTGTCACAGACCCAACAAAGGCTTCTTTTAACCCACTTGCTCCATTAGTCCCCATAACAATTAGGCTAGCCTTAACTTTTTGAGCTTCTTCTAAAATTTTATCTGCGGAATTCCCAAAAAGCAGAACAGATGAAGTCTTTATTCCCTTATTTGCACCTTCCTGCTCTATCACTGCAACTGCTTCTTCAAATCGATTAGCTCCAGCTGTTTCTGTTACAACTCTGGGCAATTTTGGCAACAAGGGAAAAGTCTCCACAGCATCAGAAAAATGTTTTTCTGATTCCCACTTAAATATTGTATCGCTTACTACATGGACAATTCTTAATTCTGCACTAAATAACTTAGCCAAGCTAAACGCAACTTTTTGGGCTTCATTAGCACATTCTGAAAAATCTGTGGGGAATAAAATAGTATTCATCGTCTTATTTTTTATGGGATAACCCAAATATACTTAATTTATTTTTCTTAAAAAGTAACAAAAATCATGAAAACCATCACTCAATAAATTTATGGTATCATTTAATATCTAAAGTATTGTAGTATTTTTTATATTTGTCTATAAACTAACCCCGAGATACAAAGCTTAAACAACGAAAAAGACATGGCATTAAAACAGTCACTACAACATAAATTACTTCAAAAACTTTCTCCTCAGCAAATTCAACTTATGAAGTTGCTTCAAGTTCCTACTATTGAACTAGAACAACGAATCAAACAAGAGATTGAAGAGAATCCAGCCTTAGAAGAGGGACTGGAGGAGCTTCACAACGAGGACAAAGACCTAAACAACACCGAAGAATTAGACTTAAGTAAAGAGGATTTAGATGATTCTAGGGATGATTTTAATATTGATGACTATCTAGATGATGAAACCCCATCATATAAAACATCAACAAGTAACTATAGTGCCGATGATGATGAAAAAGCTGTTCCACTTTCTGGTGGTGCAACTTTTCAAGAGTTGTTAGAAAAACAAGTTGAACTCAGGATTAAGGATGACACTCAAATAGAAATTGCCTACCAAATTATTGGGAACCTTGATGATTCTGGCTATTTAAGACGAGAACTTTTTAACATTGTTGACGACTTAGCTTTTAGCCAAAACATTATGGTTACTGAGGCAGAAGTCGAAGCAGTTCTAAAAGAGATTCAAGATCTTGAGCCTGCTGGTGTTGGAGGAAGAAATCTACAAGAATGTTTATTAATTCAATTGAGAAAGAAAAAGAAAACAATTGAAATAAAGACCGCAGAGGTTCTTATTGAGAATCATTTTGAAGAGTTTACCAAAAAACACTATTCCAAAATCATTAAGAAGCTTGACATTTCTGAAGACGATTTAAAAGATGCTATAGCTGAGATTACCAAACTTAATCCTAAACCAGGAAACTCAATTAGAGAAACAAGCAAAGCTATACAACACATCATTCCAGATTTCATAATCAATGAAGACAATGGGGACTTAAACCTGAGTTTGAACTCTAGAAATGCTCCTCAATTAAAAGTCAGCCGTCAATATGCGGAGATGCTAAAGGGATATGCTGCAAGTGAACGCTCTAAAAAAGATAAGGAGGCCATACAGTTTGTTAGGCAAAAAATTGATGCTGCAAAATGGTTTATTGACGCCATCAAACAACGACAACAAACTTTACTTTACACCATGAACGCTATCATGGAGTACCAGAAAGAGTTTTTTCTTACTGGCGATGAAACGAAATTAAAGCCTATGATTCTGAAAGATATTGCAGATATAATCGATATGGATATCTCAACAGTATCGAGGGTTGCCAACAGTAAATATGTTCAAACTCCTTACGGCACCTTTTTACTTAAATTCTTCTTCAGCGAATCTTTAAGTACTGAAAGCGGAGAAGAGGTTTCTACAAGAGAGGTGAAACGTATTTTACAAGATGCCATTGAAGAAGAAAACAAAAAGAAACCTTTAACAGATGAAAAACTAGCGAATCTATTGAAAGAAAAAGGTTATAATATTGCACGAAGAACAGTTGCTAAATACAGAGAGCAGCTAGACATTCCTGTTGCACGTTTAAGAAAAGAACTTTAAGTATCAACTCCTAGATTTCTATGCGACTGATTAGTCATTTTTTGTCATTGGTACTACATCCTATATTCATTCCATTGTACGGGATATTATTGTTTACACAAATTGAGCACAACAGTACAATTAACTTGAGAGCACTTGAGTCTGTTGATTATTTTAAGTTAGCGTTATCTCCCATCTTATTATTTTCAATAGTATTTCCTTTGTTTAGCTTAATGATAATGTATAACTCTAAAATGATTGCTTCTTTTAGAGTTGAAAGTCAAAAAGAGCGGATACCTGTTCTTTTTCTCTCTTGTATTTATTATGGTATTACCTATTATTTTGTTCGGTCTTTAGACATTGCCTACTACCATTCATTTTTCGGTTTATTTTTAAGCTTCTTAACTGGAGGGTTGATTTTAGCACTATTAAGTTTACTCATTACCCCAAGATGGAAAATTAGCCTTCACAGTATAGGGATTGGAGCGCTAGCTGGTGGGTTTATTGGCTTCACTCAGGAGCTACAACCAATGGCTAATTTAAACACTTTTATTCTCATCAATGTCATGCTTATTGTAGCAGTCGGTATATTGGCTTCAGCACGCTTAATACTTAAGGCTCATACTATTAACCAAGTTCTTATCGGAAGTCTTTTGGGGGTATTTACTGAATACATGATGGTTGCCAATCACTTTTGGATTTAAATACTATAATTTAGCACTCCTCCCTTTAGATTGATTAACTTATCAAATCCATAATTTTTATTTAAAAAATGTATCGCTTGCTGACTTCTACCACCTGTTTGACAAAAGACTACAACATTTTTATTTTTAGGAATGCTTTCATACGCCTCTTCTAAGTCATCTATTGCTATTTCAATCGCATTTAACTTTTCTATTCTAGGTTGCTCCCATGTTTCCCTCACATCTAAAAACACATAATTAGCATCATTAACTAGTGCTAAAGCATCTTCCAACTCAAGTTCTTGATGGTTATTTCCATTAGCGACATTACAAAACACATCATAATCTTGCAACAATCCTTTTTTTAACACAGCTTCTATTGATTTAGTATTTCTATTGACTTGCAATGTTGTTACTCCTCCCCCTAATAAGTCGATAACTTTCAGTTTTCCACTTAAGACTGTCCCTATTTGTAATATCATCTTTAAGACTTCATTGGCCTGAAAAGTACCTAAAACGCCAGGAAGCACACCTAAAACACCAACTTCTGAGCAATTGGGTAATTGATTAGCTTTAGGCGGTTCAGGAAAAAGGCAACGATAGGATGGGCCATTTTGATAATTAAAAACACTCAATTGGCCTTCAAATTTAAAAATGGAAGCATAAACAAATGGTTTATTCAGTAAAACACAAGCATCATTAATCAAATATCGGGTTGAAAAATTATCGGTCCCATCTACGATTACATCATATTTTTCTATAATTGTTAAGGCATTCTCCACATGAAGCCACTCTTGATATTTATCAAACTGAATCAAAGCATTTTGTTGCGAAAGGCGCTCTACAGCGGCATCAACTTTAAGCTGGCCAACATCTTGATTAGTATAAAGTATTTGACGTTGTAAGTTCGACTCTGAAACACGGTCACCATCTACCAGTCCTATTCGTCCTACGCCAGCAGCTACTAAATATTGTAACACAGGACAACCTAGTCCTCCAGCTCCCACCACCAAAACTTTAGCAGTTTTTAATCGCTCTTGCCCCAACTCGCCAATTTCTTCTAATTTTATATGGCGATCATATCTATTTTTCTCCTGATTTGTCAACATTTATTCAACAGCTAATCTTCTCGCATTTTACAATAAAAATTCACTTTCAAAGGTACAACATAAAGCAGCATAATTCTCATCTATTTTAAATTATCATTTACTGTTTTATGAATCCTATCATTTTTTACATTATCAAACCTAAGAATAACAATGAATAATTATATATTTGTATGTTACATTAAACTAAAAACGCACTATGGCAACTAAAACTAAGGATACCAACAGTACTCAGTCTGTTTCTAAAGGGCTTAAGTACTCGAAAGAGCAGTACCTAAAATGGTATGAAGACATGCTGATGATGAGAAAAGTGGAAGAAATGGTCGGAAACTTATACATCAAACAAAAATTTGGAGGATTTTGTCACCTCTACATTGGCCAAGAAGCCTTAGTTACTGGTACAGCATCTGCTTGCCAGAAAGACGATAAACATATTACAGCATATAGAGATCATGCTCACCCAATAGCATTAGGGGTACACCCTAAATATATGATGGCTGAATTGTATGGGAAAAAGACAGGAATGTCAAAAGGAAAAGGAGGATCAATGCACATGTTCCATAAAGAGGTTAACCTAATGGGGGGACATGGAATTGTAGGTGCTCAAATTGCAATGGGAGCTGGAATTGCTTTTGCTGAACAATATAAAGGGACAAAAAATGTTACCTTTTGCTCTTTTGGTGACGGAGCTGCTAGACAAGGAATCTTGCATGAGACTTTCAACATGGCAATGAACTGGAAATTACCTGTCGTATTTATTATTGAAAATAATAATTATGCAATGGGAACTTCGGTTGCTCGAACAACTAATGTTGAAGACATGTCTAAAATTGGACTTTCATACGAAATGCCTTCATTTGTTGTTGACGGAATGACTGTTGAAGCTGTTCATGAAGCTATTGCTGATGCTTGTGAACATGTTAGAGCTGGAAAAGGACCAGTTTTATTAGATGTTAGAACTTACCGTTACAAAGGACACTCAATGTCTGACCCTCAAAAATACAGAACTAAAGAAGAGGTAGAAGAGTACAAAGGCGAGGATCCTATTACAAAAGTGCTAAACACCATAAAAGAACACAACCTTGCTAATGAGGAGGAAATCAAAGCAATTCAAAAGCATGTAAAAGAAACTGTTGCTGAATCGGTAAAATTTGCTGAAGAATCTCCAGATCCAGAACCACACGAATTATATGAGGATGTTTATGTTGAAGAATATCCTTTCGTAAAAGAATATAACTAAGATTAAATTATACTACACATTAAAATAAATTATTAAAATGGCTGAAATTGTAAGAATGCCTAAACTAAGTGACACCATGACTGAAGGTGTTATTGCTGAGTGGCACAAAAATATTGGTGACGCTGTAGAATCGGGAGACTTATTAGCTGAGATAGAAACGGATAAAGCAACAATGGAATTTGAAGCTTTTGAGGAAGGGGTTCTATTGCATATTGGAGTTGAAAAAGGAGGATCTGCGCCAGTTGACTCTGTTTTAGCAATATTAGGAGAAGAAGGTGAAGACATCTCTAGTTTGTTAGAAGAGTTAAAAAACGAGCAACCTGCTGAAGTAAAGGAAACTGAAGCTCCTGCTAAAACCACTCCAAGTACTCCAAAGCCAGCACCTGCTCCAAAGGCAGAAGCTCCTAAACCGGCTCCTGTTGTTGCTCAAACACCAGCTACAACCTACCCACCTGCTAGTTCTGTTGCTGATGGTAGATTAAAAATTTCTCCACTTGCTAAAAAATTAGCTGACGAAAGAGGCATTAACCCAGCGTTTTTAAGTGGAACTGGTGAATCAGGTAGAATCATCAAAAGAGACATTGACAATTACAATGGTTCAGGAAATACTTTTGTTGGAGTAGAAAGTTTTAGAGACGAGCCAGTTTCTCAGATGAGAAAAGTAATTGCATCTAGATTAGGGGAAAGTAAATTCACTGCTCCTCACTTCTATTTAACTGTATCCATTGATATGGATAATGCTATTGAGGCGCGTAAATCTATCAATGCAATGATTGCTCCTCAGAAAGTTTCTTTTAACGATATGGTTATCAAAGCTGTTGCTACAGCATTAAAAGAACACCCTGCCGTAAATGCAGCTTGGTATGGAGACTTTATTCGTACCAACGAGCATGTTCATATTGGTGTTGCCGTTGCTGTTCCTGACGGGCTTTTAGTACCTGTTGTTCGATTTGCTGATGGAAAATCCTTAACACAAATTGGTGCAGAAGTAAAAGATTATGCTCAAAAAGCTAAGGCTAAGAAATTACAACCTGAAGACTGGCAAGGAAACACCTTTACCATTTCTAATTTAGGAATGTTCGGAATTGAAGAGTTTACAGCTATTATCAACTCTCCTGACGCTGCGATATTAGCGGTTGGAGGTATTAGCCAAGTTCCTGTTGTTAAAAATGGTGAAATTGTCCCTGGAAATGTAATGAAAGTAACCTTAAGTTGTGACCACAGAGTTATAGATGGTGCAGTTGGTTCAGCTTTCCTAAATACGTTTAAGAACTATATGGAAAACCCAGTATTATTATTAGGAAAACAAAATATCTAATGATAAGTTTGAAACTATAAAAATACCAAAAGCCCATTCAGTTGAATGGGCTTTTTTTATATCCTCCCTAATATTTAAAACAGTAATTCCATCAGCTCTACTCCAGTAAAGACATACACACTTACCAATACCAATTCTCCTAATAATACTGCAAGAAAAAACTTCCAATAACTATAACTCGTACTTCCTGCTACAAAACAAATTAAATCCGTCGGGACAGCAGGAAAGAATGACCATAATAAAACAATCCAAAAACCATAAGTTTCCATTTTTTCTTCTACCATTTGAACTTTACTAGACGTCTTTCCAAACAATGTAGAGGGCGTTAAAAACGAAGCTGAATAATACATCAATGTGGCCCCTATTTGTATCCCTACCAACGAAATCAATAAAACAAAAAAAGGATTTTCGGGGTATAGTGCGATACCTAACACTACAAAAATAGTACTTGGCAATAAGAAAAGTGCTCTTATACTAGACCCTATAACATAAAAAATCAATATTGAGGTTGCGTTTTCTCCTAGGAATGCCTGAATGGCTGTAGCTGTAAATGAAGCTGGTGAGACAAAATAAAACAACAACACTACAACAGCCAAAGTAAGCCACACCCACCTTAACACTTTTTTTAACAACAATAATTTACGATCACTTATGGAAGTCATGATAAAAAAGCTTACTTCCTAAACCACTTTTTCCAGAACGGATCAGCTGTTTTCTTTTTCTTCAAACGATTCGAACGCTTTTGCTGCTTCTTCATTCGTTTGCGAGTTTCCTTACTTTGGATACTCTGATGATGTTTGGTTAATTCTTTTTCTGCTTGTTTTCGTTCTTTTGCTCGTTGCTTTTCTTTTTTCTCAAAGATTTTATTTTTAGGCTCAGGCCCATTTTCCTGTGCATAACTTCTGGATGTCATAAACAATGACAACCCCAAAAACAAACATATCGTAGCAATTAACTTCATAAGCTATAACCTAAACGTCTAAGGTAATGGTTTTGTTACAAAATTTCCCCCTGAACTATTATTTTTTATGTAAGGCATTATAAACAATTTTAGCTTTTGCTGAACCAATCATGATTGTTAAATCTTCCAAACTTGCTGCTTTAATTCTTTTCACAGACTTAAATTTTCGGATCAGTGTTTCTTGCGTTTTTGCGCCTACTCCTTTTATTTTCAAGAGCTCTGATTTGACTGTCCCTTTTCTCCTTTTACTTCTATGATGTGTAATCCCAAAGCGATGCGCTTCATTTCTTAAATACTGAATCGTTTTTAATGACTCTGAACGTTTATCAATATAAATTGGCAAAGAATCTCCGGGAAAATAAATTTCCTCTAAACGTTTTGCAATACCTACAATAGCTATCTTTCCAAGTAAATCTAGTGTTTTTAAACTTTTTACAGCCGAACTCAATTGCCCTTTTCCTCCATCAATTACAATTAGCTGTGGTAAAGACTCTTGTTCATCTTTTAAACGTTTATACCTTCTATACACAACTTCTTCCATAGAAGCAAAATCATCTGGACCGACTACAGTTTTAATATTAAAATGTCGATAATCTTTTTTGCTTGGTTTAGCATCTTTAAACACCACACATGCAGCTACAGGATTGGTTCCTTGAAAATTTGAATTGTCAAAACATTCAATATGCCTTGGCACCTCTTTTAACCTTAAGTCACGTTTAATTGTTTCAAGAATACGTAACGTATTTTGCTCTGGGTCTGTATTTTTTTGTTGTTTCTGCTTTTCAAGCTTGGTAGCATTAGCATTCACAAATGATAAATTAGACAATTCCTTTTTGGCCCCTTTTAAGGGGATTGTAAATTTAACATCCTCTAACTCTATTGGTAGTGGTTCAGGAATAATAATTTCTTTTGTATCAGATGGAAAACGGTTTCTAATTTCGACGATCCCCCATGCCAATAAATCGATATTGTCTTCGTCTAATTTCTTTTTGATTTCTAAAGTATAACTTTGAATAATTGCCCCATTAATTACTTTTAGATAATTAATATAAGCCGTATTGATATCGCTATCTATATTGAAAACATCAACATCTTTGACAGTAGCGCTAACCACAGTCGATTTTGCTTGAAATTTTTCGATATGGAGTAATTTTTCTTTCAATTCAGCAGCGGTTTCAAACTCTAGCTTTTCGGCATGCGCTTTCATTTTTGCCCGCAACTCATCTACGACTGTTTTGGTGTTCCCTTTTAAAACACTTTTCACATTATTTAAACGGCTTTTATACTCCGTATGCGAAACCATTCCCTGGCAGCAGCCTTTACAATTTCCAATGTAGTATTCAACGGAAGTTTTAAATTCTCGTTTCCCTATATTTTCATCAGTTAATTTATGCGTACAGCTTCTAATATCAAAACTGTTTTTAAAAAGTTCTAATAGTGTTTTGACTGTAGTGACAGAATGAAATGGTCCAAAATATTCTCCTGTCCCTTTTTCTACTCTCCTTACATACTCAATTCTAGGAAACGGTTCCTTTTTTATACGAATCCAAGGATAAGTTTTATCGTCTTTTAATTGAATGTTGTATTTAGGCTGAAACTTTTTAATCAATGAATTTTCCAATAAAAGCGCATCCATTTCAGTGGCCACTTTAATGGTTTTAATCGTGACGATTTTTTTGACTAAAATTCTGGTCTTAGCATTATGTTGTGCATTAGCATTAAAATAAGAACTTACCCTATTTTTTAAGCTTTTGGCTTTCCCCACATAAATCACAATACCATCCTTATCAAAATATTGATAAACTCCTGGTGTAGAGGGTAATGTTTTGATGATGTTTGTTATGTGTGTTGATTTACTCATTAATTAAGTTCATCAAAGATAATTAATCAACCGAAAACTTTACTACCCTCAGTACAATTCTGACAGATATCTATAGCGTTTCGATCCTTGAATATTTGTTTTCTAAATTGTTGGTACGCTTCATTGTTCCATACTGAATTAAAAGACTTAAAGGCAACATTACCTAATTGGTGTTTAGCATCTTTATCAAAACAACAAGGAACCACACTTCCATCCCAAGTTACTACTGCACTACTCCACATTCTCCAACATTGATTGAGCAACTCATTTTTTATTCGATAGGTACCGTCTTTTTGTTTTTTATAACGTGCATAGTATTCATTCTGGGGAATTAATGGGTTTCCATTTTTAAAATCGTAAACCTGAGCCGTCTTAAACTTTATTTCATCAACCCCCATGTCTTTTGCCAATTGTTTGGCGTCCTCAATTTGATGTTCATTAGGTCGAACTACTAAAAATTGAAAAATAACATGTGGTGTTTTTGAGTTTAATTTTCGTTTCCAGTTGATTACATTTTTAGTTCCCTCTATGACTTTTTCGAGGCTTCCATGTACGCGATATTGTTCGTATGTTTCTTGTGTTGTACCATCTATTGAAATAATGAGACGATCAAGACCTGATTCTACAGTCTTTTTAGCCATATCATCTGTTAGAAAATGAGCATTAGTCGAGGTTGCTGTATAGATTCCTTTTAACGCTGCGTAATTTACCATCTCCAAAAACTTAGGATTGATAAACGGTTCTCCTTGAAAATAAAAATTAATGTATGCCAAATATGGCGCCAACTCATCGATGAGCTTTTGATTAGTTACTGGTTTCAAATTACCTGTTGGACGAGAAAACTGCTTTAGCCCACTTGGACATTCTGGGCATCCTAAATTACAAGCTGTTGTTGGTTCAATAGAAAGTGCAAATGGCATTCCTTTTATTGTTCCTTTTTTGGTCAAACGCGCCACTCCAAAACTCATTTTTAAACGAGCGAGGTTGAACACTTTTTTGAGTGTTATTTTTTTTAATATTGCTGTATGATCTGATTTCAAAATTAGAAAAAGGCGGTTTAGCTATCCCCAATAACTGACTGTTAAATTAAAAAAATTATCCCAGCTAACGCAAGATTAGAGTAATTCTTTAATTGCTTTAAACACAATAGCTGTAGCTCCTTTGTGCTGATACACAAATTCTCGAGCTTTATTTTGATAACCATTCAGACGCTGATGATCCTCTAATAGTTCATTGAAGCGTTGTTCAAAATCTTCATACGAACGGACACTGACTCCTCCTCCAAAATCAACCAACTCTTGTCCTTCTGGGTATTTACTATGTTTATCACCATAAAAAACAGCATTTCCAAAAGCTGCTGCTTCTAAAATATTGTGTAAGTCATTGGTAAACCCTCCTCCCACAAAAGCATAATCTGCATATTGATATGTATTAGATAACAACCCAATATTATCAATTAAGATCACCTTCGCTTCAGTAACATTATTTGGTGTTAATTGCGAATAACGCCTCATAGGAACAGTAATAATTTGCTCTATTTCTAAGAGGTGCTTTTCTGAAATATCATGTGGGGCTATGATTACTTTTAAATCGTTATGGTTTTCGGTTAGGTATTTTCCTATAATTTTTTCTTCAGGCTGCCAAGAACTACCCAAAATCATCAGAGGGGAATCCCCCTTAAACTTTTCGATAATCGGGATAGGACTTTTCCGTTCAGCATTTTGAATCACCTTATCATAACGCGTATCCCCACAAACCTCTACATGCTTAAAATTATATTTAGACAATACTTCTCTGCTGCTTTGATTTAACGTATAAATTCGGTCAATATCCTCAAGTATAGAAAGCTGCCATTTGGCATAAGATTTAAAATAAATTTGATTGGGTCTAAAGTTACAGGAAAAATAAACAATTGGAACCTGACTCAACTGCAGTGTATTTAAGTAGTTAAACCAAAAATCATACTTTACAAAGATTGCTATTTCAGGCTCAAGTGTTTCTATAAAATAACTGGCATTACTTTGTGTATCTAAAGGGAGGTAGAATACTTTATCTGCCAACTCATAATCTAAGCTATATTCATAACCTGATGGACTAAAAAAGCTTACAAAAATTATATGGTTAATATAATCTGGATCTTGTTTAACCTTTTCGATTAAAGGCTTTACTTGCTCAAACTCTCCAAGTGAAGAAACATGAAACCAGATCAAAGGTTGCTGCTGGTTACTTGCTCTAAATTTTTTTAATTCCGATTTCCAATTTTTTCGTCCATCTACCCACTTTTTAGCTTTTTCATTTCCCAAAAAGCGAGCTATAGCAACTCCTAAGCCATACGTTCTAATACCAGTATAATACCCTAAACTTAACATTAGTCGATATAAAATTCTTCGGGTGCTTTTCTATAAATAGGGAAAATCCAACCAGCTCTAATCCCAACCAAAAATTCTTTCCTGTTTTCACGGTATGCCCCATATCCAAATTGATAATCACGCATACCTTGTGTAAATCCCTCGGTAAACTCCAAACCAATATTGAAGTTAATCAACTTACGGTTACTAAAATACTGATATCCAACATACTGTTTTAATGCTAACCCCATGGTTAAACGGTCTACATAAACCAAATTAGCTTTTGTTAAAGCTGGCACTTTATCATCTTGATTTTCTACTCTAATTTTATGATGCATAAACCCTACTCCAAATTTCGCGACTATTCCAGTATTTAAATTTACTCCTCCAAAAGGAAAAAGTTTGCCTATCATTACTGTTTCCGAAAAACCTCTTTGATATAACAAAACATTTACAGCGTCTCCATACTGATCTATAATATAGCCTTCATCTGTTTGTAAAAAGTTTAAAAGACTATCTTCTTTGATTTTATTCCCAAAAAGAAAATTCCCTTCTACTTCAACCTGCCAATTTTTCGCTGTTTTAAGCCCAAAGCTTAACCCTATATTATTGGTGAATCCAAACCTCTCACCATAGTCACCACCTGGTATTTGAGGAGAATAACTCAAATTTACAAAAGGAATTGAAATAATTGTATCCCTCAAGTTTTGAGCATTGAAAGCTCCAAAAAAAATCAGCAAAAAGGTAAAAAGGTAAAATTTCTTCATAATCAACAAACGAAGTTTTTGTCTACATATTATCTGAAGCGTACCATTCGGCATAACTTGTTGCTGTTTCTCTTAAAAATGCAGAGTGTAATGCCACTTCTCCTTTTAACTCTTTTTGAATCATAGTCACGATTTCGATCAACATGTTTTCACAAGTTGGTTGATAATCGACATATCGAATTCTTGGATTCATCTTCTCTAGCCCCAAGAAACGAGAATCTTTTCTTAAAATTAATCGATGATCAAATTCCTCATAAACATGCTCCCTCACTATTTTTTTTATATCTCCAAAATCGATTACCATTCCACAATCTGACAAGCAAATATCATTGGTGGGTTCTCCTATTAATGTTACTTTTAAATGATAAGAGTGTCCGTGAATATCTTTACACTTTCCCTCATAACCATCTAATGCATGTGCTGTTTCAAAATCAAACTCTTTGGTAATTCTTATTTTCATTTAATAAAAAATTGGCTATTTTTAGTAAAAAATCGAACGACAAAGTTAAGTATAATTCAACTTAAAATAAAAAATGAGCTATATTTAAGTCTCAATATCTCAAAATGCAAGGTTTATTTAAATACATTTCTTTTACTTTTTTTATTGCTGTTACCATTCCTTTTTGGAGTATAGAACCTATCGTACTGAACGACAGCAATCTAGGAAACTCATTTACGAAAGAGGCTTGGATAATTGAAGATAAGGACTTCCAACTAACGATTAATGATCTTTTATATAACGAGCGACTTCCTTTGAAACAATGTCAGCATAACATTGAAAAAATAGACTTCACTTCTTCAGTTTTCTGGCTAAAATTTGACATTGAAAATGAGAGCTCATACGAAGAATTCTTGATCAATGTTGCTAGAGTAATTACCGATAAAGTAACACTGTATGAATACCACAATTACGAAATTAAACAAACCTATTATGGCGGCGATTTAACGCCTTACCAACAACGTTCAAACAATAGTATTAACAACACTTTTTCTTTAAAAATTCCTCAAAATGGAAAGAAACACTACATACTAAGATTACAAAGTGATGGTGAGAATATTCGTTTACCCATTATTATTAACAACACTAATGACTTTCATATCGCAGCTAAAGAGCGCGTTTTTCTTATGGGAGCCTATTATGGAATGTTAATTCTCTTTTCATTTCTTTACCTCTTCTATTATTTCGGAATGAAAGAGCGCTCTTTGCTCCTCTATTCATTATACGTACTCTCTATTTTTCTTCTTCAATTTACGCTAGATGGCTACTCTTATTACTACATCTTTAGAAACATGATGTTTGTTCAACCCTACACGGTTGTCTTTTTTGCTGTATTGGCCTCTTTTACTTTCTTAATATATGTCAAAGCTTTTTTAAAAATTGATGCTTCTTACAAAAAGCTTAACACTATTTACCAATGGGCTTTTTATGTCTTAGCTTTTAACCTTGTTTTAAACTTCATTCCAGGAAAATCACATGTACTTTCCTACCCTGTTGTTAATCTTACCTCACTTGGAACCCTCTTCCTAATCGCCGGAAGTATCCTGTATTTACGAAACAAAGGAATAGCTATTTGTAATTATTTTACTGCAGCAATTTTTACACTAGTTATTGGTGCTATTCTATTTATATTGACCAATTTCCATATCATTGAGAGTGATTTTGTATTCAAAAATGCTCTAAAAATAGGTTCTGCTCTTGAAATATTATTATTGAGTCTATCGATGTCTAACAAGCTTAGGGAATTACAAAAAGAAAAGGAATTAGCACAAGAAAAAGCACTTCAAAACCTTACAGAAAAAAACAAATTAATTGATCAACAAAATGAACTTCTTGAAACACAAGTAAAAGAACGAACTACGGAACTTGAAATTCAAAAGGAGCAGGTTTTAGAAAAGAACAAAGAGATTATTGATAGTATTAACTATGCTAAAAGATTACAAGACGCCATCATTCCTCCTTTGGAAGCTGTCAGCACTATTACTAAAGATGCCTTTGTTTTATTTCAACCTAAAGATATTGTAAGTGGTGATTTTTATTGGATAACTGAAACGACAACCTCTTATGAAGATAGGCAAAACTCAAAAAGGTTATTACTAACAGCTGCAGATTGTACTGGACATGGTGTACCGGGTGCTTTCATTAGTATTATTGGATTAAACATCTTTAACCAAACCTTAAAAGAACGCACGGTTAATGACCCAGCACAAGCTCTTGATTTTTTAAACAAACAAGTTTACAACACCGTCAATAAACATAAAGGGAATGATGATATTATTCGTGATGGTATGGATCTGGCTATCTGTTCAATCGACATGAACTCTTTGGAACTAGAATTTGCAGGTGCCAAAAACCCTTTGTATATCGTTAGAGGTTCTGAACTCATAGAACTGAAAGGGGATAAACAACCAATTGGCTTCTCCGATAACGTTACACCATTCACCCTACAAAAGTTCCAACTAGAAAAAGGAGATATGGTTTATGCCTCTACAGATGGATATGCTGATCAATTTGGAGGTCCAAGAGGAAAGAAGTTTAAGTATAAACCTTTTAAAGATTTGTTGTTATCTATTTCAAAAAAGCATCCTGAGCAACAAAAAAACATCTTAAAACAGCGTTTTGATGAATGGAAAGGAGACCTGGAACAATTAGATGATGTTTGTGTTGTTGGAATAAGAATTTAAGCTACTGCGTGACTATTATCAAAAAGACATATCCTGTTAACCAATTAAACGCTCCCACAAGATTTAATAGCTTTTGCGAACAAAACATTAAAGAGATTCCTAGTAGAAAAGGCATTAAAAAAGCGATAAAAAAAGGAGAATTACTTTTAAATGGTAAAATTACAGAGGGAGGAAGATGGCTAAAAAGTGGAGACCTAATTTCTTTAGTTGACACCAACCCTACTCCTCCAAAGATCTATACACTAAAAATTCCTGTTGTATACGAAGATGAACACATCGCTGTTTTATACAAACCAGCAGGAATTAGCGTTAGTGGCAATCAATACAAAACAGTAGTCAACACCTTAGGATTTAACTTAAAAAAGTCCCATCAACCTGATGCACTCAATTGGCCCTTACCTGTACACCGTCTTGACAACCCAACAAGTGGTTTACTGATAATTGCCAAAACGACTACAGCCCAAGTTCAACTAGGAAAAGCTTTTGAACGTAAGGAAATTCAAAAGAAATATCATGCTTTAGTGATTGGCAAGACATCCCCTACTGGAACGATTGATCATAGGATTGAAGATAAACCATCACATACTACTTTCAAAACCTTAACAACCGTACCTTCTTTAAAAAACCAATACCTTTCTTTGGTCGAACTTGAACCCCAAACAGGTCGTACACATCAATTAAGAATACATTGTGCTGCAATCAAATCTCCAATTTTAGGGGATAAAATTTATGGCACAGAAGGCTTAATATTAAAACATAAAGGTTTATTTTTATGTGCTGTTGCTTTAAAGTTTTTACACCCCATCACCCTAGAAAAAATGAATCTATCTATCCCAACTCCTCAAAAGTTTTTAACTCGATTAGAAAACGAAAGTAGGCGTTATCACAACTACAGAAAAAATGAAATTAACGACCCCAAAAAATGAAAAATTTTACCTCATTGCCTTACTAGAAATTCCCCATATTGGACTTACAATTGCCAAGAAGCTAATTAAAAAATTTGGTTCTGCCGAACAAGTTTTATCGCTAAGTTCCTCTCAATACCAAACCTTAGGAAGCATAGGTTACAACATTATTGAAGCAAAGCAAAAAGGAACTATTTTTAATACAGCACAACTACAACTCGATTATTGCTTCTCCAATGCTATAGAAATTTTAAGTTACTACGACCATCATTACCCCAAACGCTTAAAACATTGCCCAGACGCACCTTTAATTCTATATTTTAAAGGACACTGTGACTTTAACAACACAAAAGTAATAGCGATAGTAGGAACTAGAAATGCAACTCCATACGGAAAAGATATTTGTAATAAAATTGTCGAAGAATTAGCCAAAAAAAATGTTCTTATCATTAGTGGGCTGGCTTATGGTATAGACATCACAGCTCATCAAAAAGCAGTTAAATCTCACACCCCAACTATTGGTGTATTGGCTCATGGCTTAGATTCCATTTACCCCAAAGCTCATCATACTACTGCTCAAGAAATGTTAACGAACGGAGGGCTTTTGACTGAACATAAAATCAATACTCGCCCCAGTAGAGAAAATTTCCCAAAAAGAAATAGGATTGTAGCAGGGCTATCAGATGCTATTATTGTCATTGAATCTGCAATTACAGGAGGCTCTATGATTACAGCAAAATTAGGGAATGATTACAATAGAGATGTTTTTGCTATTCCTGGTCGTATCGGTGCTAACTATTCTGAAGGCTGCAATCATCTAATCAAAACAAATCAGGCTCACTTACTACAAACATCTAAAGACATTGCCTACATCTTAGGCTGGAAAACAAACACAAAAAAGCCCAGCACTATACAAAAACAACTCTTTATCTCCTTAACCCCTGAAGAAGATGCCTTAATGAATTTATTACAAAAACACCAGCGTTTATCTATGGATGAACTTGCCGTCAAAACTTCCCTTCCCATTAGTCAAGTTTCTCCTCAGTTATTATTATTAGAGTTTAAAGGGTTAATCCATCAATTACCAGGAAATATCTACGAAGTGATTTAGCAACGCTATACCCTATTTTAGAGGCTCTAACATAATTTTATAACCTTTCTTCACTTCTTCTTGAGTAAGTTTTATTTCGTCTTTTCTTTCAAGATAATACGCTTCATTCTTAAGTTTCTCTAAAAAAAGAGGTAAAGCACTTTTTTTCACATAATACTCCACTTTTGTATATTGTCTTTTATTAAAGAAAAATTTTGCTTTAGACTTTGTCCCTAATACGTTTAATTTTTTGATTGTTATTACTCCTTGAGTATAAATGGAATCAGGAATATAAATGAGATAATCTTTTGAAGCATAATCTTCAAAAGGTAATATATAATCTTTTCGTTCCAGTTTTCTTTGGTAATGCTGAATCCCTACATCATCTTGGGCAAAAGAAAACTGCACAGCAAAAAACAGAAGGAAAAAAGAGAAATTGTATAGTACAATTTCTCTTAGGTGTTTTAAACTATTTCTTTCCTTATTCACCTGTTACAACTGTTGAATAAGTTTTTACAAAAAGACCTCCTTTTACAGTTTGATCAACTGAAGAGACCTTTGTTATTTTACCATTTTTTGCTGCTGTAGCAATAGACGCATCTGCATTTGCTGGTCTAAAGCCTAAAATAGTTTTGTATGATGCAACACCTTTTTTTGTTGTTCTTCCTCCCGGGTTGTCTGTAATTAATAAAGGGCCAGAAACACTACAAGAACCTAAGCTTAACAATAAAGCTCCTGCTATAATATTTTTAATACTTTTCATCTTTTTTTAATTTATTCTCCTGTAACAATTACCTCTACTTTTTGAAAAAGCCAGAAATTAGTCGTTTTTACATCTACACATCCTATTTTTTCAATTTTTCCTTTTTTTGCAGCCTCAATTACCCCAAAATTTTTATTGGTAACAATCATACCTGCTGCTAATTGTTCTCCTCCAGAACCTCCAAAAATAACTGTTGTTTTAGAAACTCCTTTTTTAGTCCCAATAGGATTATTGGTTACAGTATAAGGTCTTGTTATAGAACAAGATGTTAACATTCCTATAGCTGCTGCTAAATATAAATATCTTCTCATGATCTCTTATTAATTAATCTCCTGTTACTGTTAAAGTTACTTTAGGAAAAATAAACACTTTTACTTTCATTTCAGCGATTCCAACTTTTGAAATTTTGCCGTTATCCATTGCTGCTTTGTAGGAAAAATCTGCATCTTTCTGAAACGCTCCTGCTTTTGCGACACCAACTCTAGAACCTACAGGGTTGTTGGTTACAACTGCTGTGTGTGAGACTGTACACGAACCCAAAAATAAGGCTGTTGCCATCCCAATTAGTACTCTTGTTTTTTTCATAAAACTATTATTACATATTTTTCTACGAAAATGTATATAATACAGCTAAACAAAATAATTTTACTAATTTCTCTATTTAACGGTTGTTTTTGGGGCTATTTTGTGCAAAAAAAAAGCTTCAACAAAATTGTTGAAGCTTTTATGAGGTCTCTGCCGGATTCGAACCGGCGTAGATGGTTTTGCAGACCACTGCCTAGCCACTCGGCCAAGAGACCTTTTCAATAAGGACTGCAAATATAAGATAAATATTTTACTCCTCCACAATTACAGAGACAAATTTCACATCACCATCTAAAGGAGGGTTAATTTTTCTAATTTCAACTCGTATCTTTTCAATTTGTTTATGTGCTTTCTTTAAGCGATTTACGATTCGATAGGCTACTGTTTCGATTAAATCTGCCCTTACAGCCATTTCTTCTTCTACAACTACATTAACCTCTACATAGTTAATTGTTTTTTGTAAATCATCATTTGCAGCTGCTGCTTTAAAATCAACCCATAAATCTACATCGACTTCAAAGTCTCCTCCTATTTGAGTTTCTTCAGGTAAACAACCATGGAAACTATAGGTTCTTATTCCATATACTCGAATAATATTCATTTACTCTTTGATAATTTTATGTATTTCGTTTCTACTATTTGAACTGTATTTCAATATATAGAGTCCTTTAGGTAAAGGAGAAATATCTATTTGACTACTATATTCTGTTAATAAAAGTTTACCATTTAAGCTAAACACTTCGAATTTAGCATTTTCTACTGACTCTATTTTCACATTGATTATCCCAGCAGTTGGATTAGGAAAAATAACGAATTTGGGCTTTTTAACTTTCTCTACAATATTGGTCTCAACCCCATTAGATATTTCGACTAAGCCAACGACTTTATAAACATCATTGCTACTTTTTTGTGTACAATAAAAAGTTACTGACACTTCAAACAAGCCTTGACTATGATGAGGAGCAACAACAGTATCAATAAATATTAGCTCATTCCCAGATTGCCAAACAGAAACATTTAATTCGGCATTATTAGAATCCAAATACACTAAGCTATTGACAACAGCTGAATCTATAGGAATTTGATAATCAATACTACAATTTTCCGAAAATATTGAAAGACTATCTACAACAACTCCATTAATATTAAAATGAGTCCATGTATTTTCGCTTGATGCAATAGCATAAGGCAATACAATCGTATCTGTTCCAACAATACCATCAAATACCCAAACATGATGCACTCCTTCACATAAACTATCTTCAAAAGTTAACCCTCCCATTAATCCATTTACTCCATCATAAGATATAAGTGTACTATCTGAATTAAAGGCATTGTGATCTACAATAACAACACCATTACAACTTCCTGAATCAGAATGTGTATAAATCCCTACTCTAAATTGCTCTACAGTAAAATCAACTTCAAGCGTATCATTATTAGTGTTGATAACATACAAACTATAATTTTGACTACACAAGTTTTCAAATATACTATCTTGAGTAAAGTTAATTCCATCAATTGAATACCAATAATTCGTAGCACCTGATAAAATCTTTACCTTCATACTTCCGTTACAATTATCAATACTTGGTTGGGTTTCTAAGAAAGCAATACTATTGGTTATAAATTCTGTATTCACAGTATCACCATAAGTATTTACCACCCTCAACGTATTAATAGCCGGACAGAGACTATCTAAAGAATTTTCTGTACCAAAACTACCTCCATTCCAAGAATAATAAAACGGTCCTGAATTCGAGTTAACTGTTACTTCAACTTTGCTATAGCAAGTGAAGCTATTGGTTACATTAATTATAACATCATTAATTACAAGGCTATCTACTTGAGGAATCACGAGGGTTGAATCAATATAGAAATTTTTTATCGCTGTATCGCCTAATGAATTTAAGACTTTTAATTCATGTACGCCAACACATAACCCATTGATAATTGAGTCGCTTTGATAACTACCTCCATCCCAAGAATATTGATAGGGACCTGTAGTTGATGAAACAACTGCTTCCGCTCTTCCTGTACAATTTAAAGTATCTGGGAAAGTCACCACATCAAGGCTTGATAGAAAAGCTAAATCTTCTATTTCAAACAACCTCGAAATGGTATCCCCATTAGAAAAGATAATGGTTACAGTATGATAACCATAACATAATCCCCATCTTTGAGGCGTATTATTACTTGAACTACCATCCCATAAATATTGATCTACACTTCCATTTGCAAAAACAAAAGCTTCTCCAGAGCAATTGGAAGTATCTGGAGAGAATGCAAACCCCAATACTTCAACGGAATCGATAGAAAAAGTTGTATGGACTGTATCTCCTAATACATTGATCATTGATAAACTGTGTAATCCTGAGCATAAGCCTGCAATTAAACTATCCCCACCATAAGCACTATTATCCCATGAATATTGATAAGGACCATTACTTGAATAATTAGACACCATGGCCATTCCTCCACAGTTAGAAGTATCTACCATTGTGCTGATGATATAACTAAGCGACTCTTGAACGACAAAGTTGGTTGTAACAGTATCACCAACGCCATTGACTACAGAAAGTATATGATTACCATGACATAGATTCCCTACTGTTGAACTCGCATTAAAAGCACCATTATCCCATGAATACAAAAATGGAGGAACACTTTGAACGGTTGCAGTCGCTGTCCCATTGCAACTATTATCATCATCTGTGGTGATAATATCTACAGGAAAAGAAGAAGAACCTAAACTATCAATATAAAAGGAAGTCTCAAAACCAATAGGGCTAAAGAAACGGTAATAACCATGACATATACTATCTATAGAATAAGCTCCTTGAAGCAAAATTGTATCAGCAATTGGGGCTCCGAAACTTTCACTATGGTACAATTCATTAGTAACATTACTATTCCAGTACCCGGAATTTGAAGTGTAGGTCATTGAATCAATTTTAAATGCACCTAAACAAATCAAAGAATTAATGACATAGTCAAACCCCACTCTCTGATAACCTGGATCGGAATTCCCTAACATCGCCTTACTTTTAATAAACCCTAGTGTATCATTCGTTAGCGAATCAATAGCATAAGCTTTAAAAGCCTGGAACATACCACTTATAGGATCAAACGATACATCATAAACAGTATCAGAGTAGATAATAGAATCAGAGGTAACATCAAATCTTCCATTATTATAATTAATCTCATCTCCAAGAATAACTTTATACTTTACAGGGTTGTCATGGTTCTTAAATTCAAATTTTAAAGATGCATCATGTGCACCAAAGGAAGAATAAGGATAATGCTTTAATGAAAAAAATTGTTGTGCTATTGAAAAAGAAAAGGGAGCTAATAATAATAGAACCAAAATAATACGTTTCATAATCCACACTTTTTTACAAAAATACAAAAAGCCATTGTACAAAATACAATGGCTTCTTTTTTATTATTAATACAGTACTAATCTACTATACTGAAGCAGCTTTTAAAGCCTCCACTTTTGCTATTCCCTCTTCAATTCTAGGAATAACATATTCTTTTCCTAAAACCGAGCAGATATGAAACATTGATGGCCCCATTCCTTTACCAGTAACTAACAACCTAAACCCTGGCCCTACTTTACCAAATCCATATTCATTTTTCTCTAAATATGCTTGAAATTTAGCCTCTATATTTTCTGTTGTAAACGAATCGATTGACTTTAGCTCAACCAATAACTCTTGCATAATGGTAGCGGTATCTTCTTTCCACTTCTTCTTCACTGTTTTAGGATCATAGTCCTTAACATCTTCAAAAAAGTAACGTCCTTCGTCTAACATATCTTCAACAAAAGTTGCTCTTTCTTTCATTAATTCACAAACTTGCTCTACATATTCTTTACAAACCTCTATTTTTTGTTCTTCTAGAATAGGGATTAACAATTCTGCTAATTCTGAATTCGACTTTGCTCTTAAGTATTGTTGGTTAAACCACTTCGTTTTATCTGGATCAAACTTAGAACCACTCTTCCCTACACGTTCTAATGTAAATGCTTCAGCTAGTTCTTCTACCGAAAATAACTCTTGCGGAGTTCCAGGGTTCCATCCTAAAAATGCCAACATATTGACAAATGCATCTGCTAAATATCCTTTCTCACGATATCCTGAAGAAGTATCTCCAGATGTAGGATCATTCCACTCTAATGGAAACACAGGAAAACCTAATCGATCTCCATCTCTTTTACTTAACTTCCCATGACCATCTGGTTTTAAAATCAATGGTAAATGAGCAAACTTAGGCATGGTATCCTCCCAACCTAAATAACGATATAACAAAACATGTAAAGGCGCAGATGGTAACCACTCCTCTCCTCTAATTACATGTGTAATTTGCATCAAGTGATCATCAACAATATTTGCCAAATGATAAGTAGGCATACCGTCAGACTTATAGATAACCTTATCGTCCATGTTATTGGTATTCACAATTACCCAACCTCTAATTTCATCATGAAAACGCACTTCCTCATTTCTTGGCATTTTCAAACGTAAAGTATAAGGATCACCATTCGCCAACCTTTTCTCTACCTCATCAGCAGAAAGGCTAACAGAGTTTTTCATTGAACCACGGGTAATAGAGTTATATTGCCAATTAGCCATTTTAGCACTTTTAGCCATTTCACGCATTGCGTTCAACTCTTCAGCTGTATCAAAAGCGTAATAAGCATGTCCACTCTCTACTAACTGAAATGCATAATCTTTATAAATTCCTGCTTCCTTTCGCTCTGATTGCTTATATGGACCTAAATCTCCACCTACTCCCTGACCTTCATTAGGAGAAATTCCACACCAAGCCAAAGCTTCTAGAATATACTCTTCTGCCCCTTGAACCAATCGAGTTTGATCGGTATCTTCTATCCTCAATAAAAAATCTCCGCCATGTTTTTTGGCAAATAAATAATTATATAATGCCGTTCTTACTCCTCCAATATGTAATGGACCTGTTGGACTAGGTGCAAACCTTACTCTAACTTTTGTATTACTCATAATAATCTTGTGAATTTTCCTAAAAATAGGCAAAGATAGCCTTTGAAAATGAAAGTTAAAAACCTTTCGTTGTTATAAATTCATCTTTTATCTATAGTTTTGTGAAAAAATAATAAAAAATGAAAAAAATAAACTTGATAATCTTCTTTTTTGCAATATCACTTTCATTTTTTGCACAACTGCAAAAATCTCAACAAGCCCATATCACATGGGGTGATGAACTTAAATTTAAAAAAGGAGAAGAATTCATAAAATACCTAGGAAAAGATTCTAGAAATCACTTTTTAATTAAGTCGTTAAAAAGAGGGAGTCAATATGAAATCAATATTTTCGGTAATGACATGGGCTTAAAAAACAAAGCGGTGATTGACATGAAACACCATGGAAACTACAGAATGACTTATGAAGGTTCTTACTTGATTAACAATAACATCTATGTTTTTAGTTCATTCCCAGATAAGAAAAATAAAATCAATAGGCTCTACTGTAGAACCTTTGATAAAAATGATTTAAGTATTGGGAAATTAACCGAAATCGAACAGCTTCCTTATGAGAAAGGAAAGTTTAAGGGATCTTTTGGAGTAGAGGTCTCGGATGATGAATCTATGTTATTGGTGTATTTAGGTAAGCCTTATGAAAAAAATGCACCAGAAAAATTTGGCTTTACAGTATTAGATGAAAAACTAAATGAAAAGTGGAAAAAAGACATTGAACTTCCTTATACAGAACAATTTTTTAAAATTCAGGATTATCAAATTAATAATGACGGAGATGTTTACCTCCTAGGAAAGGAATATAAAGAACGTAAAAAAGATCGAATTAAAGGAGCTCCCAACTACAAATATCACATACTTGCTTATCTTGACAATGGTAGAAAAATAAAAGATTATGAAATTAATTTAGAGGATAAGTTTATTACCGATATTACCTACAAAATTGCTAAAAATGGTGATCTCATTTGTTCTGGTCTATACTCAAAAAATGGGACAACCAGCATTAAAGGAGCTTTTTATATGACCATAGACTTTGACACTCGAAAAATTAAAAACAACAGTATTAGAGAGTTTGAAGAAGATTTTATTACACAAGGTTGGTCCGACAAAGAAATTGCTAAAGCGAAGAAAAAAGAGCTCAAAAAAGATAAAGCAATTGAAATGTACCAATACGACCTTAGTGATTTTATCTTAAAAGAGGATGGTGGAGCCATTCTATTGGCTGAACAATTTTACATTACCGTCTCTACTTATACTACTACTGACGCCAACGGAAATACAACAACAAGAACTGTTTATCATTATCACTACAATGATGTAATACTCGTTAATATTTCTCCTAAAGGGAAAATCGAATGGGTGACAAAAGTTGAAAAGAGTCAACACAGTACCAATGATGGTGGGTATCTTTCTTCTTATGTTCTTCAAGTAGATGGAGACCAACTTCACTTAATTTACAATGAAAGTGCGCGTAATTATTTTGAAAAAGAAGAAAGAAAAGGGATGAAACGTAAAGATAAAAATGCTTACCTTACTGTAATTGCTACAGTAGAAAGTAATGGTGAATACCAAAAGGAGATTCTAATCAACGCTAGTGAAGAAAACACCTATCCAGTGCCTAAATTTTCGGAACAAATTAATGATAAACAACTGTTAATTTATACTCGAAGAAAGAAAAGTAGAAAATTTGCCTTAGTTGATTTTAAATAAATTGTTGCAATGAAGAAGATCTTTTTTATTCTCCTAATACCTATCCTGAGTTATGCTCAACCCATCCGTTTTGATTATGGGCAAAACCTAGCGATCAATGAAAATATTGTTTGCTCTTTTCAAGACTTTTATCATCCAGAGCCCATTCATTACATTGATGTGAATGGAGATGGAAAACTAGATGCCTTAACCTCTGGTAACGCTATGAGTCTCTTTAACAGACAATCATTTTTATACATACAAGATAGCGTGGGTTATTATACCAATACTGCTATTCCTTTTAAATATTCGAATGTTAATGCAGCCTTTGGTGATGTTGACAACGACGGTGATGTTGACTTAATTGTATCTGGAACGCAGCAAAGTGGCACCTACAGCACCAAACTATTATTAAACGATGGTAACGGAGATTTCTCAACTGAAGCTCCAATTCCTGTAGCCCATAATTTCTGGGGTAAATTTCAATTTGCAGATGTTGACAACGACAATGACCTCGACTTTTTTTACGTTGGTTTTGATGTTGGAAACAATGCACAAAGTAAATTATGCTTAAATGATGGGAATGGGAATTTTTCTGTTTCAAACACCGTAACTTTTGCTAAAGTTCATAGTGGAGGTATTGCTTTTGCCGATATTGATGGAGACAATGACTTGGACTTATTTTATACAGGAAAATTCTATTCCAACAGCTATGCTTATTTATACACTAATGATGGGAATGGAAATTATAGTCAAGTTTCTGGAACCAGCTTTACAGGGGTAACCAAGCCTAATATTTCTTTTGAAGATGTTGATGGAGATAATGATTTGGACCTATTCTACACAGGACTTCCTGATGGGTCAACCCCAAGTTTTATCACAAAATATTACAACAATGATGGAAGTGGAGGTTTTTCGGATAATACAACAGCTCCTTTTTACACCAACGAACATACTTCTTTTCATTTTGAAGATATTGACAATGATAATAGTAAGGAATTAATTTTTATCAATAATAATCAAGAGGATGGCATCAACAATGAAATCTATACAAACGATGGGAGTGGAAATTTCACTCTGAACACCACTTTTTATTTAAACACCAACTTGCATACAATTACATTTTCTGATTTAGACAATGATAACGATCTAGATATCACTGATGCTAAATCAGCAACCTTTTATCTCAATGATGGGAATGGAAATTTTTATGAATCCAAAGGAATAAGTGAAGGAACTATAGCTCTAGGTGACATTGATGGAGACAACGACCTTGACATCTTAGTTTCAGGGCTTAACACCTCTTATTTATTTAGTGGCTTAACTCCAAGTTTAAGTGAAGACACGTTGATTACAACAATATACTTAAACAATGGAATTGGTGGTTACACCCCTATAGCTGGATTACCTTTTGAGGGGCTAATCACATCTAAAGCAAAATTCTTTGATGCCGATGGAGACCTTGACCTTGACCTTTTTATTCTTGGAAAAAATACAAACAACATTAAAGTCGCACAGCTCTTCTTAAATGATGGCAATGGAAACTTCACTTTAAACACTTCTAACTTTGATGGGGTAACAGGCGATTTCGATTTGGGAGACTATGATGGCGACAACGATCTTGATATTCTAGTTATTGGGACCAATAATATTCCCAACCTTACTGTTACAATGTATGCTAACGATGGAAATGCTAATTATACCAATATGGGCGATCTTAACCTCTTTCAACTCTATGATGGTGCAGTACAATTTGCAGATATCGATGGCGACAACGACTTAGACCTTTATCTAGGTGGTTATGTAGCACTAGGGGTAACTCCAGGAATTCTTTTTACCAACGACGGAAACGGAAACTACTCACCTCTCGACACCTTAAATGGAGCCTACAAGGGAGACGCAGTATTCGCTGATATTGACGGTGACAATGACTTAGACCTTTTAACCTCAGATCGGTACGAAGGTTCTACTCTTTATAAGAATGATGGGAATGGTGTTTTCTCTGTTTACAATGACAGTACTTTAAACACTGCCGAAAATGGAGAACTTTCATTTGGTGATTTAGATCAAGACGGTGACCTAGACTTATTCATTACTGGAGGAAACTCTTCTTCAGCATTTCACACCAGTTATTACACCAACGATGGCAATGGGAACTATGCGCTTCTAATCGATTCTGTTTTTACTGATGTAGCCTATAGTTCGATCGCAATTGGAAATTTAGACAACGACACCTTAGAAGAAGTAATCTATCTAGGAAGAAAAGATCACAACTATTCGATTAAAAGTGTCGTAAAAATTCATCAAGTAATTGGGCTTGCTAATACAGGTTCAGAATCGGTTTATGCTTGTGATGATTATGTATGGAACAATGATTCTACTTATAGTTCTACAGGCTCATATTCCTTTCTATTTACCAATGAACAAGGTTGCGACTCTCTAGCCACACTCCATTTAACGATAGGGACTTTAGAGACGGTAATCACCTTTGCAAATGACACCATTTCCCCTACATTTACGGGCGACACTTACCAATGGATTGATTGTAACAATGGAACTGCCCTTACTAATGAAACTGATTCTATTTTTATTCCTACAACAAATGGTACTTATGCCTTGGTGATGACACAAGGAAGTTGTTCTGACACCTCAAACTGTATTTTGATTACGCACTTATCTATTGATGAGCATTCGGATAATCAGGCGATAGTTGTTCCAAACCCTGGAAGTGATTATATAACCGTTCAAACGTCCAACTACAATCCCGTTGATCTAACAATTTTTAATTTAGAAGGAAAAATGGTACAATCTCATCATAAGATCAACAGTTCTGCGCCTATTTCCATCACAAATTTACCCCAGGGCATCTATTACATTAGAATTGTAACAGCCCATAAAATAGAAACTTTAAAATTCGTTAAACAATAACGCGAGAATAATGCAGCTAAGATATTTCGTTATCTTTGCAGTACTAACAAACTGATTATTATGGATTACAACAATATTTTATTAGAAATCAAAGCAAATATTGCTTACATCACAATTAATAGACCTAAACAATTGAATGCATTAAACAAAGTAACAATTGAAGAATTGAACCATGCGTTTACTGCTATTGAAGACAACAACACAGTTCAGGTAGTGATTCTAACAGGTAGTGGAGATAAAGCTTTTGTTGCTGGTGCTGACATCAAAGAATTTGCTGGATTTAGCGTAGAAGAAGGGAAATTATTATCGGCAGAGGGACATCAGAAACTATTCAACTTGGTAGAAAACCTTTCTAAACCTGTCATTGCTGCAGTCAATGGTTTTGCTTTAGGAGGAGGGTTAGAATTGGCCATGTCTGCACATATTAGAATTGCTTCAGACAACGCTAAACTTGGGTTACCTGAAGTTTCTTTAGGAGTTATCCCTGGATATGGTGGGACACAGCGCTTAACTCAATTGGTTGGAAAAGGAAAAGCTTTTGAGATGATTACAACAGCTGGAATGATTGGTGCTGAAGAAGCAGAAAAATGGGGACTAGTCAACAAGGTCGTTGGTACTGAAGAATTAATTGCTACATGTGAAAAGATGGCTGGAAAAATCATGAAAAATTCTCCAAAAGCAATTAGTAGTGCTATTGTTGCAATTAATGCCCAATATAGAGAAGGTGTTGATGGTTTTGTGACTGAAATAACAGAATTTGGAAAATGTTTTGGAACAGAAGATTTTAAAGAGGGAACTGCTGCTTTTATGGAAAAAAGAAAACCAGAGTTTACAGGAAAATAACTCGTAAAAACTTACCGATAAAATTGAAAAACTCAAGATAAAGTCCACTGTACTGATCTTGAGTTTTTTGTTTCTACATGGGAAAAATGACTCCTCTCCTTCCCCTATATTCTAGTTTGAAAAAATAACTTTTACCAGACTCGCGTTAAATTAATATCTTTGACGCTCGCCATGCAAAAGAAATTCATTAGTAACTTATTATTTGTTTTAGCGCTTAACATACTTATTAAGCCTTTTTATATTTTGGGGATTGATGCCGAAGTATTAAAACAAACAGGAGAAGATTATGGCATTTACTTTTCGCTTTTAGGGCTCACGTTTATCTTAAACATTTTCTTAGATTTTGGAATTGTTAATTATAACACCAGGAATATCGCTCAGCATCAACACCTATTGCAAAAGCATTTTTCTGGTATATTTACAATACGAATCGGTTTATCAATACTATACTTTATTCTAATTTATGCCGTTGCTTGGCTATTAAACTACCCTCCCGATTACTTCTACCTTTTAGGTATTTTAGCATTCAATCAGGTACTCGTCGCTTTTATTTTATACTTACGATCTAACCTCTCTGGTTTGCTACTTTTCAAACAAGACAGCATTATTTCTGTATTAGATCGCTTTATCCTTATTGGCGTTCTTTCTTATTTACTTTGGGGCAGAACGTCAACTACTCCTTTCCAAATAGAGTGGTTTGCTTATGCGCAAACGTTAGCTTATAGCCTCACGTTACTGACTGCACTCTTTTTTGTAATGAGACAAACTGGGGGAATAAAGCCTCGGATCAACAAAATCTTTTCAATTGCTATCATTAAACAAAGTATGCCCTATGCCATACTTATTTTATTGATGATGATTTATTATCGTTCTGATGCTATTATGTTGGAACGTCTACTACCCAATGGAAAAGAAGAAACCGCTCTATATGCACAAGGGTATCGTTTTTTTGAAGCTTTCAACATGTTAGGCTATTTATTTGCTGGGCTATTACTTCCCTTATTTTCTAAACTACTCAAAGAACAGCATGACATTAGCCCTTTATTACATACAGCTTTTAAAACCTTGTTCGCCACTTCTGTCATTATTGCGGCTGCTACTTTCCTTACAAAAACTGAGCTTATTGAATGGCGTTACCAATTATCTGGGATAGCCTTAACCCATTCTTCTGCTTCTTTTGGAGTGTTATTGCTTTGTTTTATTGCCGTGAGTTCAACTTATATTTTTGGGACTTTACTGACTGCAAACGGAAACTTAAGATTGTTAAACTGGTTAGCTTTTGGCGGTGTAATTTTGAACATCTTACTCAACTTTATTTTAATTCCTAAACATGGAGCTTATGGGGCTGCTGTAGCGAGTCTTTTTACCCAAACCTTAACAGTCATTGGACAACTAATTTTATCCAAGCAAATGCTGCGTTATCGTACTTCGTATAAAACCATTGTTACTATTCTTATCTTTACTGGGGCTATTCTAGGTCTTTATTTTAGTTTTAAACACTATATTTCCTTTCATTGGGGATATCAAATCTTACTCTTTGGAATCGGTGGTGTTGTGCTTGCTTTTATCACCAAAATGATCCACCTAAAAGAACTCTTTTCCATTCTAAAAAAAGATTAAGCTGATTTAAAATTAAAATTTTGCCCCACAGTTTCGATAGTAAACAAATTCATTAAAAACAAACACAATATTTATTTTAAAACTGAGTTTGTAAACCCCAAAGAAACCGACAAAGACAGCAAGTATAATTTGAATACTTTAAACAACTTCATTACATTTGCCACCTCTTAATACAGAAGACATGGAAAATAAGACTCAAGACTTTAACGCGATTGATTTAATCGACTTTATTTGGAAGTATAAAAAGACCTTTATCATTATTGGATTCCTTGCGGCAGTAATCTCTTCTGTGGTAGCCTTAGTGATGGAAGAACGCTATTTATCTACAGTAACATTATACCCAACTAAAGCGAGTGCTGTTTCCTTTTCTGAGGTCATTACTGAAGATCAAAGTGTGAGTAAGTTTGGAGAAGAAGAAGAAGCTGAACAGATGTTACAAATATTGGGATCTGAACCAATTAGAAATAATGTCATCAGTACCTTTAACCTAATGCAGCATTATGATATTAAAGAAAATGATGAGTTTAAAAACACAACATTAGCTAAAACCTACAGTGACTTTATCAATTTTGAACGAAATAACAAAGGCGCTGTTCTGATTAAGGTAATGGATAAAAGTCCAGATACTGCAGCATTAATTGCCAACCATATTGCAGGGTTATTTGACAGCATTAAGAACAACATGATCCACCAGAGAGCGTACCCTGATTTTGAGATTAAAAAATTAAAATTAGAAAAACTTCAAAACGAAATGAAGATGTTGATGGATACGATGTCTCAACTAACAAGTCTAGGAGTAGTGACCAATGAAGCCTATCAAGGATTAACAGAAGCTATGCTTAATGCTAAGGATAAAGCAACCAAAGACCGCTATTTAAAGAAAATTGAAATGACGGAAAAATACGGAAGTGTACTGCATGCATTTCAAGTTAAAGTAGAATTTTTAGCAGAGCGAATCTCCACGATGGAAACGTCATACGAACAAGCTGAAACAGATGCCCACTCTAGTATTTCCCATAAGTTCGTAGTTGAAACGGCCACTCCATCAGAGAAAAAAGCTTACCCTATTCGTTGGCTAATTGTCGTAGTTTCTACTTTCGTCACTGTATTCTTGACTTTTATTCTGCTACTATTTGCAGAAAAAATAAAAGAATTAAGACAGCAATAAAGCAAATGTTTCAACAACAAAATGAAATTTCTGAGTGTTAAGCTTTATACAAAATAGATGGGTATATATCGTTGGGATACTATTTAGTATTTTAAACGCCTACTTATTTTACAAGGATTTTTATTTCTTAAGTCTCTTACCTTTTGCATTAATTGTTATTTATGGTGCTTTTTTCAATTTAGATAAACTTTTACTATTTACTGTTTTTTGTACTCCTTTATCTCTTAACCTTGAACAATTAGATATTGGTGGTATTGGTGCATACTTACCTACTGAGCCGATTCTATTTGGCATCATGTGCATCTTTCTTTTCAAACTCTTTTTCAAAGAAAAAGAAAAAGCCAATCCAGTTCTAAAACACCCCATTACACTTGCCATACTTTTTCACTTATTTTGGGTATTTATTACTGCTATTACGAGTGAAATACCTCTCGTCTCATTTAAATTTCTACTAACCCGGCTTTGGTTTATTATCCCTATTTACTTTTTAGGCATTCAAATTTTCAAGCATAATTTTAAAAATATTTCTGCTTTTATTTGGGCTTATTTAATCCCCTTAACAGTTGTTTTATTGGTTACTGTAATTAAACATGCTGGACATGGATTCAGTGAAGAAGCTGGACATTGGATTATGTCTCCTTTCTTTAAAGATCACACTTCTTATGGTGCTATTATTGCTTTATTTTATCCAATAGTTGTTAGCTTATTTTTAGATCAAGAGCGCACTGCAATTTCAAGGGCTTTAATTGGGGTTATCTTGTTAATATTTACCGTTGCTTTATTCTATAGTTACACTAGAGCTGCATGGCTTAGTGTGGTTGGTGCTTTTATGGTCTATTTACTCTTTGTTTTTAAAATTAAATTTAAATACCTTCTATATCTAGGCTTAGTTCTAGGGTCGTTTATTATACTCAACTTTACAGAGTTGATGTATATGCTTCAGAAAAACGATGCTGAACATACCACAGAAAACTTTAGTGAGCGTATCGAATCGATGTCTAATATGAGTACTGACGCTTCTAACCTAGAGCGTTTAAACAGATGGAGTTGCGCCATTAGAATGTTTGAAGAACGTCCAGTATTTGGATGGGGACCAGGTGTTTATTCTTTTCAATACGCACCTTTTCAAGACCCAGCTGACTTAACAATTATCAGCACGAACTTTGGTACTGGGGGTAATGCACATAGTGAATACTTAGGACCATTAGCAGAGCAAGGCGTGTTGGGTGCACTGTCCATGATCTTATTGGTTATTGCTATTTTTTATACAGCATCCAAACGATATATCGAACTAGAAGATAAAGCTATCAAACGTATACTAATGATGGTTATGCTTGGTTTAGTAACCTACTTCACTCATGGAGTACTGAATAACTACCTAGACACCGATAAAGCATCTGTCCCTGTTTGGGGATTTGCTGCAATTATTGTGAGCATTGATTTGTTTTACAAAAAAGAAAAGACCACTACTTCTAGAATCGATAACCGATAGAAAAGTAAGTTCTAAATCCTGCACTTGAAAATGGGAGGCTTGCTTTAATTGAACTCCCCTCATCTGTCACTTTTATTAAATTATCACCAACAAAAGGAACATCTTTTATATCCGCATTAAGGTTAGCTTCAGCCTCTTCAACATAGTTGGAATAATCCACAGGAACATCAACAATTGACAATTCTCCTGTCAATTTAAAAACATTAAACCCTAATCCAGCAATTCCCCAATCTAACGAAAAACGTTCTCCCAAAGGAAATTGAACACCCAACTGTGCTCCCATACCAAACTGACTAAGTTTTAACTCTAAATCTGTTGTAGCATCTATAGACTTATTCACATGATCAACGTAAGGATAATAATCGGCTGTTGGATCTAAATCATTGTATTCCTGATCGGTAAACTGATAGTTAAACGTTTCAGAAACACTGCATTTATAATTATTAATTTTAGCATAAGCCCCTAAGTAAAACCATTTTGGAGCACCTTTTGCTCCTGGGTAAAATCTAACTTCAGGAACCACCATCGTTCCTGATAAATTATTTTTTAGACGTTCAATATTCACATAGTTTTCAGTGTATTCAGGTTTATAGATAAAATCAGGAATTTCTCTAGGCATTAAAACTCCTACATTTATTCCTAAACTAATTTTATCTTTAACTGCACGTTCATAACCTACATTCACAGCTTTATAAGCAAAACTTTCTAAGTGTAACTTCATAACATTTTTTTGAGCAAAAGCACTCACTAAAACGGCTGTTAAAAAACTAAATACTAAAACTATTTTTTTCATCATATCTTATTTTAAAAATGGGTTATTTTCTTTTTCGTAACCAACAGTTGTACTTGGCCCATGTCCACAATAAACGGTGTAATCGTCAGGCAAAGAAAATATTTTTTCTCGAATACTCCTCAATAATTGTTCCATATTCCCTCCTGGTAAATCTGTTCGACCAATGCTACCTTGAAACAAGCAATCTCCATTAATCACGAATCGGTCTTCATGACTAATAAATGCGATATGCCCTGGCGCATGTCCTGGGACAAAAACAACCTCTAGTACTGAATTTCCTAGTTTAACTTGCTCACCTTCTGCTATAAAATGGGTTGGTTCAGGTGATGTTTCAACATTTGGTATCCCATACATTTCTGCTGTACGAGAAAGCATCTTTAACGTTTGCAAATCTTCTCGATGAATTGTTAACCCCACATTAAATGTATCCATTATATACTTATTTCCAAACACGTGATCTAAATGACTGTGTGTACTAATGATACCTTTTAGCTGTAATTCTTTCGTTTCTATAAGCTGCTTTAAACGTTCTTTTTCCTCGGGAAAATAACACCCAGGATCCACTACTAACGCTTCTTTGGTTTCATCATAAATTAGAAAAGTATTTTCTTGAAATGGGTTAAATGTATGTTGTTCTACTGTAATCATTCAAATGATATTTAAAGTTATCTTTCTGTTCCTTTTACTCCTATGTAACTCGATATAAATTAATTCTCTTTTTCCCAAAAGAAGCGACCTATCGACTCTAAAGAACTTCTTCCCTACAAATTTACAATTTCCATACGATTTTAACTATCTTTACGTTATATACTATTGTATTCTTCATAAGCATTTCGAAATTTAGTAGATAACGGATTGTTTATACGACAGTTTCTTATAACTGTCATAAAAGTAATGAACGCGTGAACCTGTATTTTAAACTCATACTAACTCTTTGCATTTTCTTGTCTTTTGCAGGAAACAAAGTCTTTACACAGTTTTATACTGGTTCTAATCAACCTTTTGGTCAGAATAGGGTACAATACAACTCTTTTATGTGGCAGCGGTATAATTTTGAAGAGTTTGAAATTTATTTTACTGCTAGTGGAAAAAACACCGCCATATATACCGCTAAATCTGCCCATAAATATCTTGCTGAAATCGAAAAAAGGTTAGATGTTGAATTAGAAGATCAATTACAGATTGTAGTTTATAATACTTTATCTGAATTTAGACAGAGTAACATTGGATTAACCAATGACGAAAATTCCAATATTGGAGGAGTAACCCAAACTAGTGGAGAGAAATTATTTGTCTACTTTGATGGAGTTCATGAACACTTAGATCAACAAATTAAAAAAGGAATTTCTGAAGTTATCATTAACAAAATCATGTATGGTGACAATTGGCGAGAAGCCATTAAAAATTCTACAATGCTTGCTTTACCTAGCTGGTTTAAAGAAGGTTTGCTTGCATACTTAAAACAAGATTGGAATACTGCGATTGATAATAAAGTGAAAGACGCCATTACAAGTGGTAAATTTAAAAACTTAAACTGGCTTGAAGGTGAAGACGCTGAATTAGCGGGTATTGCCCTTTGGAACTATATTGCGACGGTATATGGAGAGAAGATGATTCCAAACATTATTTATTTAACGCGCATCAGTAGAAATGTTGAAAGTGGTTTTCTTTTTACAATAGGAGCTAGTTTAAACAATATTTCTTCCAATTTTGTCCATTATTATCGTCAACGCTATCAAATTGACGATCAGAACAAACAGAATATTCCAACGGAACCACTCCCCATTAAAACCAAAAAACGCTATACAACATACCAACAATTTAAAATTAGTCCCGATGAAAAGTACGCTTCTTTTGTCACTTATGAATTAGGGCAATATAAAGTTTGGGTTGAAGAATTAGCAACTAAAAAGCGAAAAAAAATAGGACAAGGAAGTTATCGTTTAGATCGTATCCCTGATTATACTTACCCTGTAACTACTTGGCACCCTGGTAGCGAAGTTTTTGCATATATTGAAGAACGAAAGGGGAATTTACAACTCAACTTATATGATGTAAACGAGAAAAAAAAGCAACATAGAAATATTCTAAGACTTCAAAAAGTTTTAAGTATGAGTTACAGTCCTGACGGTAGAAAAATGGTCTTTTCTGCTGTTGCTAAAGGGCAATCTGACATCTACATCTATAACCCTATTGGAAATAGCCAAAAACAAATCACAAATGATATTTATGATGACTTAAACCCTCAATTTGTTAACAATGCCACCCAAGTAATCTTTAGCTCTAATCGTACTAGCGACACTTTAAGATTTGAGAGCAAACCCAACATTGCACTTCACGGTTATAATCATGATATTTTTATTATCAATATTAGCCAACCTAGTTTACGTCTTCAGCAAATTACTAAAACACCTTTTGCACACGAGACTCAACCTATGGAGTATCAAACCAATAACTACACCTATCTTTCTAACGAAAATGGTATTACCAATCGTTACAGAGCTTATTATGATAGTACCATTAGTAGTATTGATACCAGTATTCATTACCGCTATTTTTCAGTAGCTGAGCAACTAACAAACTTTGATCGTAGCATTATTGAATTTAGCACAATTGCTTCAAAAAAATCATATACTTACACCATTTATAAGGATGGGAAATACCACTTTCATAAAGGGCGCTTTGATCAAGATACTCCTGTAGAAAACGACAATATAACTTTTACACATTTTATGGATGGTGTTTTGCGAAGCAACAAAGCCTTACCAAAACCTAAAAGCACATTTAATACTGAATCAACAGCCACCGACCCCAACGAAATAGACATTAACAATTACCAATTTGATGAGGATATTCAACCAGAAATTGAGAAAGTTGAAGTTAAGTTTGAAGAAGACACCTCTCCTATCAAAGTCATTGAGCAGCAAAAAACAATAGAAAAAGACTCTATTACATTTAAACTACCAAGGCAAGAATTATATGCTACCAACTTTACCATCAACAAAATTGTTTCTCAGCTAGACAACGCTTTCCTTACTCCCTCTTATCAACGTTATGATGGTGGTGGCTATCGAAACTCAGGTTTTAACGAGTTGATACAGGTTGGTGCAGCCGATTTATTTGAGGACTATCGTTTAATTGGAGGATTTAAAATCCCTCTAAACCTCAACAATACAGAATACCTTGTTGCTTTTGAGAACTTGAAAAGGAGGCTAGACAAAAAATACTTGGCTTCAAGAAGAAGCTTCCGAGAAATAGATCAATTTAATGTAAAAAAAATCCAGACCTACGAATTTAAACAAGCGTTAAAATACCCTTTTAATGAAATAGCTAGCGCTCGCTTAACATCAGGATTAAGGTACGATAGAAACATCACTCTTAGTACCGAACCTGTTAGTTTAACAACTCCCTCAATAAATGATTATTTTGGTAATTTAAAGCTCGAATTCATTTATGATAATGTTCGAAAGAAAGGATTGAACATTTTGGATGGAATGCGTTTCAAATTATGGGGAGAGTTTAATCATCAGTTAGACAAGAAACAAACCGATTTCTTTGTACTTGGAGCTGATATTCGTCACTACCAAAAAATACATCGCACATTTTATTGGGCTAGCCGCTTAGCTACAAGTACATCATTTGGAAATCAAAAGCTCATTTATTACTTGGGAGGTGTTGACAATTGGCTATTTGCCAAGTTTGATAACTCAGTAATCCCTTCTGCAACACAAGGGTACGAATTTCAAACAATTGCTACACCTATGCGTGGTTTTTTCCAAAACACCAGGAACGGGAACTCTTTTGCTGTGTTGAATAACGAACTACGTTTTCCTGTTGTTAAATACTTTTCTAAAAAACCAATTAAATCCAACTTCTTAGAAAACCTCATGTTTATTGGTTTTGGAGATATTGGAACTGCTTGGACAGGAACGAATCCTTACGATCCAGAAAATTCATTTAACACCACAATTGTTAATGGCGCCAATTATGAAATCATAATCAAAAATCAAAAGGAACCAATAGCCTATGGTTATGGATTTGGTGCTCGCTCTAAAATATTTGGTTATTATGTACGCTTTGATATGGCTTGGGGTATCGACGATAATGTAAGATTAAAGCCTGTTAGATACCTTTCACTCTCTTTAGATTTTTAACATGGAAATACAAACGTTTGTTAGCTTAGTTATCATCGGCCTTTTAGCAGGGACATTAAGTGGTTTTATTGGTATTGGAGGTGGTGTTGTAATGGTTCCTGCATTGATTTTTGCCTTGGGAATATCTCAACACGAAGCTCAGGGACTAAGCCTCACCACGATGTTATTACCCATTGGAATTCTTGCTTTCTATAATTATTATAAAAGTGGACAAGTTACCAATCAATTTATCCTTTATGCCGCGATTATCGCTGTAGCATTTGTTATAGGAGGCTACTTTGGTTCACGGCTTTCCTTAAAACTCAACCCTTTATTGGTGAAGTTTTTATTTGGCCTTTTGATGCTCTATATTGGCTTTAAAATGATTATTAGCGGCTGGGATTATTTTAAGAAGTAGATCATTTTATACGCTATAGTCGCAACTATAATCCTTTAATTGCGTTAATATTAAGTATGAAAATCACATTAAACGTAAAAGACCATAGAGTTTCAGATTTCTTAAACTTTATTGAATCGTTAGACTTTGTAGAGATGCATAAAGAAACAACATCACTATCAAAAACTCAAAAAATCACCTTAGATAAACGAATTGACAACCACAAAAATCAAATCAGTAAATCGTACTCATGGGAAGAAGCTAAGAATCAAATTAGAACCCAAAAGTGAAAAGGTTTCCACTAAGAATCAAAGAAGAAGCTATACATGATATTCGCGTAGCTTATGTTTGGTATGAAAAAAGATCAATTGGGTTAGGAGAACGATTTTTAGAAGCTATAGATGTTTGTTTTTCAACAATAAAAAACCAACCCAAAGCTTTTCAAGAAATATATAAAGGTCAACGACAAGCAGTTATCAAAACTTTTCCATTTGTCGTTTTATATCATTTTAACTATAGGGAAATTATTGTTTTTGCTGTATTTAATACTCATCAACATCCTCATAAAAAACACAGACAATAACTCCAACACATTACCGCTCTACCTTAAAATAAACAAACGGACGTTCTGCCCCTTTCAGCTCCGGATATGGGATTGTCAGTTGCCCGAGCCAATTCGACTTTACAACCTCTTCTTGATTGATTAATTTTCCTTTTAAAGGATCATAAAAAATTACTTTATACTTTTTAAAACTTCCCATCTTTGTCAATTTCAAAGCGTTTTCTTTACGGTTGTTTACCACCGTTTTTAATTCTTGTAACTCTGGTAATACAGCGTCCTTATGACAAAAACATTCTTCACAATCGTTTCGCATTGTATAGTAATTATAAGTCCTATTATTCAATGCGCCTACAGCTTGTTTTTGCTTAGTATTCTGTAAACTGTATACTTCCACTAGGTTAGATTTAGCTACTGTATACTTTGCATCCCATTTATTGTGAATTAAATCTACTTCTTGCATAAAACCACTTACAAAATCAAAGTACTTCCATAAATCTGCATCATCGGTATAGTTTAACCATGGCATTGCAACTCCAGAAAGCCCAGTAAAAGGACTAAGAACAACTGATTGTTTCCATATCGTTGAACGATCACATGCTGATAACCCTGAACCTATTTCCGATAACATAAAAGGCTTTTCTAACCCAACCGCTCGTTTTGATACGTCTTTTTTGAGGATAGAATTAGATACGACCACTTTTTCTTTCCGATAACGATGAAGCTTATTGATAAGCCTGGCGTATTTATTTTGATTGCGATCAAAAGAATAGGCATTATAAGTCGCAATATCCACATAAGGCGAATAATACGATAAGTCTCCTTTATCTATTGCTGGTTCTCCTGTATAACTTACAGCTATTGGATGATTATCGTGTTGAAGCTCTTCTTTGATATACTTTGCCATTTCATGCTGCCACTGCAAAACAGCTTTGGGCACAGTTGCTACACTGTCTTGATAAGGAACCGTGACCGTCGCTACACTTGGACAACCTTTTCCATTAAATTCTAATCGGGCTTGTTGTCCTAAATTATTGATTTCGCTTAATAACTCAAAGACTCCAATACTTGTGGAATAACCCCATCTTGCGATCATATACCGTAATTTATTTTTATAGAATCGCTTTGCATCAGCATTGGTAAAAAATGCTATTGGATCTATCAACCCCAACTCCCTACGATAGCAATACCCCTGATCTTCTTTAGCAACACATGCTTTATCTCCATATACCTCATCTTCGTATGCAGGCCAATCCCAATTGGTAATTGTATAAACACTTGGATTCTCAAGCGCTCCATGCAGCAACATATTAAAATGTATTTTCAAGCCAAGCTCTTCACTATGCTCAAGTAAACGATCTAACTCCCATGCATTTTTCATACGAGAGCTATAATTACCCAAGTTTTCAAATTCAACATCATAAGTCCAAGGGGTAATCAACATTCTGTAATAGTTTCCTCCTCGTTCAGAAAATGCTGTTATTAAGTGTTTATATTGTTCAAATTCGTGATGTCGAATCATCTCAGTACCATTATACCAAATTGCTCCTGGCCAAGGAATGTTTTGTCCAACTGGAAAAAAGGAAGAATCTCCAATTCTAAAATAGTGTTGCTGCTCATCTATAGCCATAAAACCTTTTGCTGTCTTTGGTGAATTAACTGTAAACGAAAACACATCGGAAAACAATGAATCACCTTGAACTAAAACAGTAGCTTTACATTTCCATTCCCCTTGGTCTTTAGGAGTAAACCGTACTCTTAAATGATTACTTGTTTTTGTTGCTATCAGTGTGTTTTTACGAACAGAAAATCCATCATAATAAAAACCAAAGCGTTGCTCTCTTTTTTGACGTTCCTCCATGTCTTCTCTCCAAAAATCAACGCTTATATCTAGCTGTTCAGGATCAAAAGGGTTGAGCATTTGCTTTGTTTTCTTTTTAAAAGAAACAGGGAATTCACTTTGTATATAACGAGTGATTTTTTGCTCAACTGTTGAAGGCAAGTCTATCCCTAACTCTACTTTATCAAATGCTTCAATACCTCCTATATTCAATAATTTTATTGCAACATTAGCTTGTGAAAAACCAATTCCAACAATTAAAGAAAACACTACAATCAGACTAACCTCTTTCATTTAACTTTTAGTTCTTTATTATACCTCATTCAAAACTTCTATTGCCAAAAAAACAACAATGAAGAAGCTGAATATTATAGAAAGCTATTGTATCCCACCACCATTTACTCACTGATTTCCGTCCATTGTTTCAATTCATTTCCTTGTTCATCAACAACAGTAATCAAATGCTTTCCAACTGATGGCATCACAGCTATTTCATGAATCTCTTTAGTTTCACCTAAGTATTCATCATCAAGATACCAAAACAATGTAACATTAGGTGAAGAATGCGCTACTTTTAGTACTAAATCATTAACTTTTTCATCAAAACCCTTTGGAAGGTAAAGTTTTGTATTGGGCTTGGGAAAAATAAATTCCATTTTAGTTTCTCCACTACTTTGACAATCCATTCTAAACGGAGGCAACACTTTATAAGTGGGATCTTTTTGTTGGTAATAATACTCCATTAAAGGAGGTAGCACAAACCAGGACTGGTGTTGCATCAACTCTAAATCATAACAGCTATTATCTACCTGAAAACTTTTATCTTGATCCAAATGAACCCAACGATGATACTTACACGTAGTTGTTCGCTTTCCAGCGCGGGGAACCAAAAGCGTATCTAATTCTTCACAAAAATCGCCCGCCAACATTCCACTTTTGGCGCAAGTTGTTACCGTCACTAATTCATCATAAGGGACTTTAAACCAATCTGCTTTCGGCAGTTGCTCAAAAACCGAGAACAGCACTGGAGCTGCTGCTTGTACCCCAACTAATCCTGTTCTACCTTCTCCATCTGCATTTCCAATCCATACGCCTACGGTATAATCTTTTGTCGTTCCCACTGCCCAGGCATCTCGAAAACCAAAACTTGTACCTGTCTTCCAAGCTATTTTTTGTCCGGAACTATAGAATTCCCAATTCTCTTCTCCCATTGGGCGGTTGACCTTAGTTAAGGTTTCTAAAGTCAAATAAATTGCCCCAGCATCAAACAACGGTTTTTCATGAGTTACAGCTCCAAAATCAACGGTCTTTTCTGCAATCATATTGGGTTCTGTAAATTCGTTGGTATAATAATTACTCTCCAATTCTCGATAATGGTTAACGGTAGAGGCAAATGCTGCATAATTTTTTGTTATATCCCACAGGTTAGATTCAGCACCTCCTAAAATTAATGACAACCCATAATGATCGGGAGCAAAACGAATATCTTTTAGTTTCATTTTGGTTAGATAATGATAGAATTTCTCTACTCCAAATTGTTGCAACATCCTTACTGCGGGGATATTAAGAGAGCGATACAATGCCGCTGAGGCAGGCACTGCTCCATCGTAATGTTTATCAAAATTTTGAGGGTTATAATTAGCGATTTGAGTTGGCACATCTGGAATTAATTGATGTGGCAGTAACGCTCCTTGATCCAACATAGCTGCATATAGAAAAGGTTTTAGAATACTCCCTGTACTTCTTGGTTTAGTTACAATGTCTACATCTTTCTGATGTTCTTTATTGGTAGGAGTATTACCTACATAAGCTAAAACAGCTCTAGAATGGACGTCCAATACTAAAACAGCTGCATTGTAAATATGATTTTGACTAAGGTTTAAATAGGTCTCTTCGACAATCTGATTAACATCGCGCTGTACACTAGCTTTTATCGTCGTTTGAATACGTTTACCGTGATAAGATTTATCTAATCGGATTAATAAGTGTGGAGCAATTTGAGGAATAGAATATGGTCTAGGAGGTAACTCTTCTAATAATGCCAATTCGAATGTTAGTGAATCTATCAACTGATTTTGATACAACTTTTTTAAAAGCCGATTTCTTTTAGCAATTAGCTTTTCTTGATTTTTCCCAGGATATATTAAACTTGGAGCATTGGGCAACACCGCTAATGTCGCACTTTCTGCCCACGATAGTTGATCTGGTTTACAATTAAAATACCTCCATGAAGCGACATCTAACCCAACAACATTTCCTCCAAAGGGAGCATTTGAAGCATACATTGCTAAGATTTGATCTTTGGATGATCTCAACTCTAGCCGCGTAGCCAAAATCATTTCGATCACTTTTTCAAAATAGGTCCTTGACCTTCCTTTTCGAGCTAATCGAATGACCTGTTGGGTAATTGTGCTTCCTCCTCTCCTCACTTTATTGGACTGTAAATTTTGCCCTATAGCCTTTACAATAGATACAGGATTAATGCCTGGATGTGAGTAGAAATAAGCATCTTCAAATTGTAAGATACAAGTCTTAAACTTTTCTGGAACGCTATCATTATGTGGGAAACGCCATTGACCATCATCGGCTATTTTCGCTCCTAGCAATACCCCCTCTCTACTTTCTAAGACTGTGGAAGTAGGATCTACAAATAATTGATTAGGTAATGAAAAGTAATACCATACTAATAACACTAAAAAGACAAGGCTTTTTTTCTTATGTTTTTTAAGGTATTTAAATGGACTAAACTTCATTACAGACAATACTAACGCAGCTTATTTAATTGATATAACACCACGAAATCAGACTGATAGACTTTTACACCTAATGAATCTGCATAATGAACAAAGTCTTTTTCTGCCGAAGACTCAGGGGCAGCATAACCTATTTTAATGATATAATCTATTGCTTCTATCCTTTCTCTATTTTCTTTTATTTGCTGCTCCAAATTATCTTTCCATTTTATAGGAAAGTAATCGTGAGCAGCTTCATAGTTTTCTAAAATTAATTGTGGTTTATTAACGCCTAAGAGGTTTGAAAGATGGAAATACTGCCATGTATTTAGCGTGCGTACTGGAAGTATTGTACTATGTTGAGGAATAAGCTCACCTACTTTTAACATTTCTTTGGCTTTATTGTTTTTTACAGCCATCCATTCTTTTAATTCGGACATACGATGTTGTTGGTAAAAAAATAAGACTCCTATTAAAATAGCTTGTATAATTCTATTTCTTTTTTGAAGAGCTAACCATAAAATAAAAAACAAAAAGCTAAGTAAAAGGGTTCTGATTGAAAATACACTTGCATAACCTACTCCATCTGGCAAATAAAAATACAACCCCAATAAAATCAATGCAATGTATAATAACGATAGCGCCTTCTTTTCTTTAAACAATACTGACCCTAGTAAAGAAAGTAAGACATAGATGAACACCCCGTGCGATGTTTCGTTATGATAACTAAATATAAACTTGAAATCTTGGAGTTGCTCCCAAAGTTGCTCACCAGTTAAATAAGTAGGTATAGTAGCTCTCGACATCACAAATGACAGTGCTAACCCTATAGGAACAATGGCTGCTATTAATACTTTACCTCCATCAACTAACCACTCTTTTACATTTTTGATTCCCTTTTCCCCAACAACAATAACACCTATACTCAAGCACAAAACAGCAAACGTAAAGGAATGCGCAAAATAAGTGAGTAACATTAATGCCCCAAGTTTTAGATAAAACATCAAAGGGCGGTTTTCTTTATTTTTAAACCAGAAATAAAGGGTCCACAGCAACAATATTAGTGCTAAAGAAAAGTTATAAAACCCTGAGATAAAAGGTGCAGAATAAATAAGAGGGAATATCAGTACACTCAACTTACCACTAGCTGGATTAATGATTAAGACCAGCTTTCGAAAAGCAATAGCTATTCCTACTACGTATAGTAAATGAATGAGTTTTAGTGCCAGTATAGGGGACATCAATAATAAAAAAAAACTTAGTATTAAATGCCCTAAATAATTAGGAACTAATTCTGTATTGATTTGATAATATTCAGAAAGAAATGGATTTCCTCCTAATAACTCATTAAATATTTTGGCATTATATAAATGAGAGGGACCATCCAACGTCAATAAAAAATCTGTAGCAAAGAGCGGCAACAAATGTATAACCAAGAAAATGGAAAATATTAACCACCCATTTCCTTTTTTTAAGTTCCCACTCCAAAAACTTTTCATGAGCTTACAGCTTCATCTCTGGAACTTCTCCATCTATGATTAACTTTCCTTCTGTAGCATTTTGAATTTCTTCCACAGATACACCAGGCGCTCTTTCCAACAACTTAAATCCACCTTCTTCAACGACTTCTAAAACGGCTAAATTGGTAACTATTTTCTTTACACATCCCACACCTGTTAACGGCAAAGAACATGTTTTCAACAACTTGCTTTCTCCTTTTTTATTGGTATGCATCATAGCCACCACAATATTCTCAGCACTTGCAACCAAATCCATTGCTCCCCCCATTCCTTTTACCATTCTACCAGGAATCTTCCAATTGGCGATATCTCCGTTTTCAGAAACTTCCATTGCACCTAAGACTGTCAATTGAACATGTTGCCCTCTAATCATCGCAAAACTTGTAGCTGAATCGAAATAGACTGCACCAGGCAATGCTGTAATTGTTTGTTTACCTGCATTAATCAAATCGGCGTCTTCTTCTCCCTCAAAAGGAAATGGCCCCATTCCTAAAATTCCATTTTCAGACTGAAACTCAACCTCTATTCCCTCTGGAATATAATTAGCGACTAATGTTGGTATTCCTATCCCTAAATTAACATACCATCCATCTTGTAATTCTTGCGCAATTCGCTGAGCTATTTGAGTTTTACTTAACATTTATTTTTTCTTTATTTAGGTGTATATTTTGTTATTGTTAAATCATCGATATAAACTTCTCCTCCCCCACAATACCAGAAATAAGATTTAAATTCATCACTTCCACTTCTGATATGTGGTGTTTGGTAATGGAACACATATTCTTTCCATTTGTTTACCTCAACATTATGAGCATCTAAGATAAGATTATTTGCTGAATATCCATAATTATCTCCTGATCGAACAATCGTATTTACTAAGTTTACATTAGCGTCTGAATGGGTCAAATAAGCCCAAAAACGTACTTCTATCCAACAATATTCTTCTGTTGTTAAATTTGAATAGGTAGCGGCATAATCTTTAGAAAAAGGAGCCGTTTCATTCATCACCAAAGCTTTCTTTCCGCTATGTTTAAACGCTTCTGTGGTTACATTTTCATCTGACTCAAAGCCATTTTTATAGACTTGCTCAACATCATAGCGATAATTCTTCAAGGATTCTTCAAATGTTAAATCTCGATTAAAAGACAACAAATGTTCCAATTCATTTGGTTGCACATCTAGTCTTCCAAACACTGCTTGATAATAGGCTGCTGTCATTCGATGTCCATGGATGATTCCTAACCTAAATTGATAATTCTGAAAGAGGTTTAGTCCCAAAAACAGAATAACAAAAATAGCGCCTACAGTTTTGGGCAATATTTTCATTTTGAGCAAAGCTTGTATAAAAAAAGCCAATGCTATTGCCATCACAACATAGGACTGCACTAAAGCTCGTTGACCAAAACTTGCAGCATACCACCAACATGTCCAACTAGAAACTAGATATAAATTCAATACAAAAAAGGAGAAAAAAGACAAAAAGTAAGTTGGTTTTTCTTTTTTCAAGAAATAAAATCCCCCTATTGCCAACAACATCATTGGAGTATAAATAAGCCATCCTTTCTTAAAGCTAAATAAGACATTCAATGTATGTGGCGCTAACAAATCCAATCCCTCACCAACATTGTTATAAGAGTTATAAACAAAGTGCCCCGTGTAGGTCTTCCAGTATATTAATTGTAGCGAAATGACGCCAAAAGCAACAATAACCGCAAGTAATAAATGCTTACGATGCTTGCTCCAAATAGCCGCTACTTTTTCCTTAAATCCATCCCAATTCTTTACTTCCCAAAGCAAAGGAATTAGTACAGCAACAACCTCTGTTGGTCGAGAGATCACCGCTAAACCAATAACACCTCCCAACAACACGCTATTGGTCAAGGATTTATTTTCGTGCCACTTGATCGTTAAATAAACAATTAGAGTATAAACAAAAAAGAGAATAGCATGCGGCATTGTCGCACTTACTGTAATTTGACTGATGATATTCGTCCCCAAAAACAAAAGCAATAAGGTAACGGCAACAACATGATCTTTAAACCACCTCAATAAAATTTTTCTAAGCAACAATACTGAACTAGAGATATAAAAAAGACTTCCAGATGTAATAGCAATTTGATAAGGTAAAGAAAAGCCATTTTGCGCATAGCCTAAACCTTTGGCAAAAAAATGTCCTATCCCGAAAAAAGGAGCATGCAATACTGCTAACCCCATCGGATAGCGTATCAACCAGTGTCCTGTTTCGGTCTTATTGATCTGATAAAACGTCGGAGATATAAACTGTTCTCTTTTGACTTCTTCTAAAATTGAAAAATCACTAATTCCAAGATCATTGTGAATCAACGACATTGGTAAATAAAGATAATAGCCAAAAGTATCCCAAGTAAAAGGATTTAACCAATAGTTATAAAAAGGCCAAGTACAGATATAAAGTATTACAGCTAATGCTATAAAAAGAGACCATCGATTTTCTGTAAGGCTAAACCTCATAAATTGTGATAACAGCTAGGGCTAGCCCTCTATTTTATTATGCTTTAGGTCTAACCGTTCTTTGCTCAATTCTTTTTTCGTAATCTACACCTTGAAAGATACGTTGTACAAAGATTCCTGGTGTATGAATCTGATTAGGATCTAATGTTCCTACTGGTACTAACTCTTCAACTTCTGCTATCGTTATTTTACCAGCCATAGCCATCATTGGGTTAAAATTTTTGGCAGTCGCTTTGTAGATTAAATTCCCTGCAGTATCTCCTTTCCAGGCTTTTACAATTGCAAAATCGGCTGTTAAGGCTGACTCCAAAATATGTGGTTTCCCATTGAACTCTCTTACTTCTTTTCCTTCAGCGACTTCAGTACCATATCCTGCTGGCGTATAAAATGCTGGTATACCAGCTCCTCCAGCTCGACATCTTTCAGCCAAACTTCCTTGAGGTATTAGATCAACTTCTAATTCTCCACTTAGCATTTGACGTTCAAATTCATCATTCTCTCCTACATAAGAAGAGATCATTTTTTTTACTTGGTGCTTTTGCAACAATAAACCTAAACCAAAATCATCTACTCCAGCATTATTAGAGATGCAAGTCAAATCGGTAACACTCTTTTTGACCAATTCTGCTATTGAATTTTCAGGGATACCACATAACCCAAAACCACCTAACATAATTGTTACTCCACTTGTAATGTCTTTACAAGCCTCTGCTGCATCTTTAACTACTTTATTCATTTGTTTAGATTTTATCAATTTTATGTGCCTAACAAATTTAATTATTTAATGGGAATAGCCTTATTTTTAAACAAAAAAAATCTCCATTCGTTGAATGAAGACTTTAATTTTATTCTGGAATTGAACATTGATCTGTTTCACAACTGGCACATCCGGCGTTGGTATAAACTTGATACAACAAAAATAAACCTATTGGTAATAAAAACCATTCTTTGGTATCTATTGCTTGACCAACAAATGAAACACCTAAAATTAATCGAACAACTCTTAACCAACCCCAACTTTTCCAATTCAATTTCATTTAATTCTCTTTTATTGATGTTGTGACCATGCCAAATAACCTCCTTTTAGGTTATAAACAGTCTCAAACCCCATCTCTTTCATTATTTGCATTGCTTTAGCACTTCTTCCTCCAGATCGACAATACACATAAACAGGAACTCCTTTATCAAATTTTGCTAATTCCGTTTTAAAGCTTTTATCAAAATAATCTAAATTCTTAGCACCATCAATATGCCCCTGTTGGTATTCATTTGGAGTCCTTACATCTAACAATAACTTTTTCTCTTGTTTTTCAAAAGCTTTAAATTGACCCACATCTACATTATGCGTTCCTTTTTGTGCAACTTGCGCATAAAAGAAAAAAGAAGTTAATAAAGCTATGAAGACTACTATATACTTTTTCATAATTCAACTATTTATATTGAAGTTGTTTATCGCACTCCTTAAACCGAATTTTAAGAACGTTCTAACCAACTTTATACTAAAGTTACATTAAATCTATTAATTCTCAACAACAATATGCTATTTATTATTAGTACAATGTAAAAAGCCCACTATAATTCATAGCAGGCTAAAATATTTTCAATAACGTTTTTATGGTTTAGACAGCAGCGCTATCTTTTTCCATTACTACTTTACCTTTGTAGTATAATTTTCCTTCAGACCAGTGAGCTCTGTGATATAAGTGAGCCTCTCCTGTTGTTGGACAAGTTGCTATTTGCTGAGCAGCAGCTTTATAATGCGTTCTTCTCTTATCTCTTCTAGTCTTAGACGTCTTTCTCTTAGGATGTGCCATTGTATATGGTTTTAATTATTTGTTTTTAATTTTTTTAATGCATTCCAACGAGGATCTACTTCCTCCTCTTCCATACTTTCTTCTATTTGTTCTTCTTCTACTAATAAGTACTCATCTAAAACAGCTAGCAATTCTTCATCACATTCACCGTTTTCGTGTCTTGATTTGTTAGGTTTACTCAAATTAATAAACTCAATAATGAATGGAGCTATATTCACTTCAAATTCCGTCGAACGAACATAAGTAATTTCATCATCCAATTTTAAATCTTCATCATCTGAAAACTTAAATATTTGACGATACTTAGCTGCTATCAAATGTTTCAATTCACCTAAACAAACATCACATTCTAAGCTAATACTACCTTCAATACTGAAGTTCATAATCATCATTGTTTCCGATTTATCTACTTCAACAATAACGTCTAAATCTCCATCTTTTATTTCTGAATACTCAAAAGCATCAAAGAACTCTTTCCTCACCTTGTAATCAAATTGATGTTTACCAACTTTCATTCCACTAAAAGGAACGATATATTCAGCTAATACTTTCATTTTGTTCACAAAAATTCGGACGGCAAATTTAGAAAAAAAATGTTAACAACTTTATTTTTTCTTAATATTTTTTATCATTCTTCTATAAAACCTACCAAAATAGACACACAGCCCTGAAATTCAAGAGCATGTTTAGTCCCTTCTCCAGGAACAGTAACATGCAAAATTAGTTGTTGTGTAGATGGAACCTTAAAGTCAAACAACTTATTTTCTTTGTCTTTACTTTTATAAATTACATTTCGATCAATATCCATTATTTCATACTCTACCGCTCCCAGTTGCTCTTCAGAACAAACATACATTCTATATTTTTGCCCGCTATAAAAACTCAACATTAGCTCAGCTTCTTCTCCTCGAGTCAAAACAGCAGTATTAAGCTGTCCATTAAACACGTACTCTCCTAGTTCAGGAATACATTTCTTCTTGGTAAAGCCTTTGCATTGCGCATGATTCATCAAGGGAAACGCGAATAATAAAAATGTGATTATATATAAATATCTTAACATAATTCTAACTAACTATTTCTGTTCTAATCTCTTCTACTCGTTCGATAATTTCATTCATGAGTTCGTCGGTAACATCTAGTGTAATCACACTACCAATCAGCATTGATCCGTCTTCAGCAGTACTACCACCAGCTGTTTTTTTCTCCTCAATCTTATCAAACACTTCTTTTAACTCCAATAATGAAGCCAAAACCTCATCTACTCCAGCTTTGTTCTTATAACTTTTAATTAAGCCTACCAAATTATCTAAAGAATACTTTTGCTCAGCAATTCGTTGCCTCATTTCTTCATTTTCTGGATTAGCCTTTACAAATTGTACCGCTAAATAAAGGGACTCTATCCAACCTCCAGCAACCACTAACGAGGATACATTTTCTCTCCCTTGTTCTTTCAGATAGGCATCCAATTCCCAGAACGTTTCATTAACAATAACTTGCATAGAGTCTCTATTTTCCACATTATCTTGAATACGTTCATTCACATCTTCATTAAACACTTGTTCTACTCCTAATTTACGGCCTAACTTAGTCACACAGCTTAAATAAAAAGAGGTCTCAGTGGTTTTATTAAATACTGTTGCATAAGTCAAGTCTGCGCCATACACTCCCATGTTCAAACCTTGCTTTGATAAGGTTTGATAATCTTCGGCATTTAAAGGATCATTAGGATAATCAAACACATAAACAGCCCCAGCTCGTTTTAAGATGCTTACCGTTTCTGTTGGTGAGGGAATATTATAAACAATATTTTCTATTTGCTCTGTTCTCGTTAAAGGTTGCTCCTCTTCAGCACTAACCACCTTATCCACAACGACTTCCTGTTCTTCTTCACAAGACCATAACCCTACAGCTACAAATAATATTAAAATTATTTTTTTCATACTTAAACGATTAAATTATAGGATTCAAATATAATGATTAATTACAAAGTCTCACCATTTTTTAACACCTTAATTTGCTGCTTTCCGAGCGAAAACCTAGCTATTTCTTTTGTACATCTTTCTATTTTCTATACTTTTAGGGCAAAGAAGTTTTCGACAATGAACAACAACAACATTATTCACCTAAAAAATGTAACCATTACTCAACGTGAGTTAACCATTTTAAATAATATTTCATTGGATATTGAACGAGGAGAATTCATTTATCTTATCGGAAAAACAGGGAGTGGAAAAAGTTCATTATTAAAAGCGCTTTATGCAGAAAACAAAATAAAATCGGGTGTTGCTGAAGTTGCTAGACAATCACTGATTAACATCAAGAAAAAAAGCATTTTAGAACTCCGAAGAAAACTCGGCATTATCTTTCAAGATTTTCAATTGTTAACTGATCGTAGCATTGCTGACAATTTGTTGTTTGTGATGAAAGCGACTGGCTGGAAAGACAAAAACAAAATCAAGAATAAAATTGATGAATTGTTGAAAAAGGTTGGAATGGAGAATAAGGGCTACAAATTCCCGCATCAAATTTCTGGTGGAGAGCAACAAAGGATAGCAATTGCAAGAGCCTTAATCAACAACCCCGAATTGATCATTGCTGATGAACCTACAGGAAATCTTGATCCTGAGACGACCAATGAGATCATGAAAATTTTATTTGAAATTAGCAGTAATGGAAAAGCTGTTATCATGGCCACACATGACTATGACATGATGCAAAAATTTCCTAGCAGGACTTTTAGATGTGCTAATGAAGATATTTCAGAAATTAATTTAGCACAGGCACCAGAATTTTTAACCTCTTAAAGGCATTAATTCTTAAACAACTTGGCGATTGTCATCATTATCAATTTAAAATCTACCCACAGACTTTTATCTTCGATATATTTTAAATTGAGTTTTAATTTTGCTGGCATAATTTCATTAATGTACGTTTCATTTGGATTATCGGACTTCTCCAACAACTCATTTTCATTGATATATTCCAACGAAGCATAATCAGTTAATCCTGGGCGAACACTTAAAACTTTTTTCTGTTCATCAGTATACAAATCAACATATTTTGGCACCTCTGGGCGTGGGCCAACAATACTCATATCTCCAATCAACACATTAATCAGCTGAGGAAACTCATCGAATTTAAACCTTCTTAACCAATAGCCTACCTTTGTTACTCTTGGATCTCTCCCCCCAACTGTTATTTGCCCCAAGGACTCTGAATCGGGTTTCATTGTTCTAAACTTAAACAAACCAAAATCTTCACCATTTTTACCTACTCTGATTTGTCTAAAAAACACCCCTCCTTTACTGTCTAGCACTATCGCTAAGGCAATTAAACTAAAAATCGGTAATCCAACAATCAAAACGATCAACGATGAGCAACTGTCAAAAATTCTTTTCATTATTGTTTTTTTAATTTAATTAAAGGCTGCTCTACTCCTTTCAACCATCCTGTTTTTTCAAAAAGGAAGTAAACTACAAATGTACCGAATACTCCAATCATTGAACCTACAAATATATCTTCAAAAAAATGTTGAGACAGGTAAACTCTTGAATAACTTGCCAAAACGGCAATACTAGCAAAAACAATTCCTAATCGAGGTCTTTTAGCAAACAATGTCAAAATCAAAAATACACTAAAAGCAGAAGTCGTATGTCCACTTGGAAACGAATGTCCTTTTTTCATCAACTCTTCTGAAAGCACCAGGTGCAACTCACCCTCTTTAAACTCATCCCACAATGCTATATACGGTCTCATAACCTCTGGAAAAACTATACGTTTTAAAAATTGAGTAGCTCCCGCTGTCACTCCAAAACTGACCAAAGCAATCACTCCATTTCTAACTCCACTAAAGAGTAGCAATAAACACACAACAATAATTGCTGTTTCTCCCCCTCCTAAGTACGTACAATACTTAAAAAACACATCCTGAACAGGAGTCCATGTTTGATTAACTAAAACAGTTCCCTCCAAGCGACTAAAATTCATTAAAAGATAAACCACTCCAACCAAAAACAATACATAAACCAGTACAAAATACTTGCTAGATTTAATTATTTTTGGGATTATTCCATTTGTCATAATGGGCTCAAAGGTAACAAACAATTTGACAAAGTTTTTTGATTTTGACAAAGTTTGTTTTATCTTTAGGAACTTACCAACCTTAGAGAGAACTATACATGATAGACACTAATACGACGTACAAGATGTTTGAAACGATGAAACAACATAAAGCTATGGTTACTTACCATGGTGAATTTACATTTGAGTCTATAAACAACATTTTGCTTTACGCAAGAAGAGACATACAAATGAGGAATGTGGAGAGGAGAACCTACAAAAAGGTTTATGCCGTACTCGTAGAAGCTTTGGAAAATATTTTAAGACATGGTGTTGAGAAAGACTACAACACTAGAACAACTGATGGCGTTTTTATCTTATACAAAACTGAAGATGGGTTTACAATTAAAACAGGAAACCTTATCAAAAATGAAGATATTGCCAAGTTAAAGTCTGAAATTAAAGATGTTTCTGAGAAGAATATCGAGCAATTGAAAGCTGCATACCGAGATCAATTAAGAAATGGAGCTATTTCTACCAAAGGAGGAGCCGGGATTGGATTAATTGACATGGCCATTAAAGCCAACAAAGACTTATCATTTAATTTATTCGAAACAGATGCGAATACTTCTTTTTTCGAGTTAACAATTAACATTTCACAAAACAAAGATACTTTAGCCGCATGAACCCAATAAAATTAGAGCGTACGGAATATACTCCAGACGTCGTTTTAGATTTAGCATCTAGAGAGTTATCATTTAGGGGAGAATGTCGCCCTGAGAATGTTTCTAATTTTTTCACCCCAATTGTTGAATGGATTGAAAATTTAAAAACTCTACCCCCAATCAGTGAAAAATTACCTGTTGTATTCAACTTGGATTATTTTAATTCTTCAAGTGCAAAATACATCATGGATATTTTTTTCCTAATCAGTGATATCAACAAGGACTTTAATTACAATTTAGAAATTGTTTGGGAATACGATGAAGATGACGAAGATGTTTATGAAGCAGGAGTCGAATTTGAAGACCTTAGCGGTGTAAACTTCACCTTTAAAGCACTATAGATGAAAAAGTTATCCAGAAAAACAAAATCAGACATTATTTTCTGGGGCATTCTTTCTTTATTTATGTGCTATTTGTTTCTAACTCCTTCTGGCGAGAATACTCGAGCATGGTTGACCTCTCTTACGCTATCTTCTCCAAAAAACGAATTAGAAACTGTAAACAACACTGTTACTAGCGATTGGCAACTATACTCTACCAATGGTGATGAAATATGGCTTTCTGAACTAGATCGACCTATTTTTGTCAATATTTGGGCCACTTGGTGTCCTCCATGTAGAGGAGAGCTTCCATCTATTTTAGAACTAGAGGCTGCTTTTAAAAACAAAGTCGACTTTTTATTAGTAAGCCCAAATGAATCGTTAGAAACCCTAACCAAATTCAAAGCTAAAAAAGGTTATAATACGACTTTTTACAATGCTAAAGGAAGCATCCCTAAAGAACTCTTTGCCAATTCTTTTCCTACAACTTTTATTATTGATAAAAACAAAAACATTGTTTTAAAGTCTATTGGCGCTCATGACTGGAACAGTGAAAATATTCACCAAACCTTAAACCAACTGATAGCGGAATAATTACACAACATCACCATGTACAAACTCATCATTCGTCCTATCCTTTTTTTATTTGACCCCGAAAAAATTCATCATTTCACCTTTAAATTCATTAAAATATCAGCTCCTATAACCGGATGGCTGAATCGTTTAACATTTCAAGTGAATGATCCTCGATTAGAGAAAGAGGTTTTTGGATTAAAATTTAAAAACCCAGTGGGTATTGCTGCTGGTTTTGACAAAAACGCTGTATTGGTTGATGAATTAGAGAATTATGGTTTTGGGTTTATTGAAATTGGTACTGTAACACCTAAACCCCAAGTAGGGAACTCTAAAAAGCGATTGTTTAGACTAAAAAAAGATCAAGCTCTAATCAACAGGATGGGATTCAATAATCTTGGAGCTGATGCTGCTGCTCAACAATTAAAAAAGCGAAAAACGAAATTGATTATTGGCGGAAACATAGGTAAAAATACTGCGACACTAAATAAGGATGCTAAACCTGATTATGTCTATAATTTTAACGCGCTATATGACCATGTTGATTATTTTGTTGTCAATGTTAGCTGTCCTAATGTTAAAGACTTAACTAAACTACAAGACGTTGATTTTTTAGAAGATTTATTAACGACATTAAAAGCTATTGATCAAGAGAAAGGTAAAAACAGACCCATTCTTTTAAAAATTGCTCCTGATTTAAATCGTCAGCAACTGGACGATATTATCGAATTAATTGCTACAACAAAAATTGAAGGGGTTATTGCTGCCAATACTTCTTCTGGTAGAGCCAACCTTACAACTAGTCAAGAAGAAATTGTAGCTATTGGCAATGGTGGTTTAAGTGGGCAACCTATTAGGGATAACGCTACTGAAGTGATTCGTTACCTAGCAGAAAAATCAAACAAAGCTTTCCCTATAATTGGTGTAGGAGGAATTCATTCAGCTGCTGATGCACTTGAAAAACTTGAAGCTGGGGCTGACCTGATTCAAGTATATACTGGCTTTATATACGAGGGACCAAAGTTGGTTAAAGACATCAACAAAGCCATTTTAAACGCATAGTTAGCACTTTATTCCTAGGTTACTCACCATTTATTTAAATAGACTTATCATTTATTTAATAGATATCTCGCATTTAATTTGTATTTATGCAGTGTAGTTGGCTTCCCCTTAACAGAGCAACAAGAGCAACAAATGAAGTTAACGCTAACTATATATATCATCTTATTACTTGAATTCAGTTCATGGGGGCAGGATTTTATCAGTTCTATAGCCACGACTTCTATTACGAGTAAAGTTATTGTTCTAATAACATTGGCTGCTGTAGCCATACACAACTATATTAAATGGCTTAACGAAAACAAGCGAACTGACCCTTAAAATCTTATTTTTTTCGTATATTAATCCTAAAGAAAAAAAATCATGACAGAAAAGGAAAAATTATACGAAACTCTTGGTGAATTACTATTTGTTGTCGCTAAAGCTGATGGCGTAATTCAAGAAGAAGAAAAAGAAGCCCTTAACCAACTGCTAGCAAATCATTCTGCTGAACACGAAATTAAATGGTCTTTTAATTATGAGGCTAATAAAAATAATTCTGTAGAGGAAGTCTATAAAAAAGCAATTAGCTTTTGCCAACACTATGGGCCTGCACCAGAATATAAAGAGTTCTTAGAAGCTATGAAAACAATTGCTGATGCAACCAATGGAATTGCACCACAAGAATCTAAAGTCATCAACTCTTTTTCAAACGATTTGCTAGAACGTTTTCAAAAAGATTTAGCGCAATAGTTTAAGATTCATTCTTACATTGCTTTATTGTACTTATATTTGTTTTTCTAAACGAAACCAAAAACTATGGCCGAAAAAAAGCTTTTTTTACTGGATGCTTTTGCATTGATTTATAGAGCGCATTTTGCATTTGCACGTAACCCAAGAATCAACTCTAAAGGTTTAAACACCTCTGCTATTTTAGGGTTTACCAATGCAATGCTAGATATTATTAACAATCAAAAGCCTACACATATTGCCGTAGTTTTTGATGCTCCAGGTGGTTCAGTTAGAAACGACTATTTTCCTGAATACAAAGCACATCGTGACGAAATGCCTGAGGACATTCGATTAGCTATTCCTTATATTTTAGAAGTTATTGAGGGGTTTAACATCCCTACTCTAAAAGCTGTAGGATTTGAAGCTGATGACGTTATTGGAACATTAGCTAAAAAAGCTGAAAAAGAAGGGTTTCAAACTTATATGATGACACCTGATAAAGATTTTGCTCAATTGGTTTCGGAAAACATCTTTATGTATCGACCTGGGAGAATGGGAAAACCTGCTGAAGTATGGGGAATTCCTGAAGTACAGGAAAAATTTGAAGTTGAATCTCCCCTACAAGTCATTGATATTTTAGGTCTTTGGGGAGATGCCGCCGACAACATCCCTGGGATACCTGGTATTGGGGAAAAAACTTCTAAAAAGCTAGTTGCCCAATATGGTAGCGTCGAAGGATTAATTGAGCATGTTGATGAGTTAAAAGGGAAGCAGAAAGAGAATGTGATCAATTTTGCTGAACAAGGATTACTCTCCAAAAAACTTGCAACCATTCTACTGGATGCCCCTGTTGAATTTGATGAAAAAGCATTGGTATTGGAAGCGCCCAACAAAGAGGCTTTAATTTCTTTATTTGGCCAGTTGGAATTTAGAACAATGGCTAAACGTGTTTTTGGTGAAGAAATTGCGATTACTCAACCTTCTGAGGGACAAATGGATTTATTTGCAACAACTGCTGCAACTAGCGAAGCTACAGACAATCAAGAGCCTGTTGTTGAGCCAACTGTTAAGACCATAGAAAACACAAAACATGATTACCAACTTATTGAATCAATTGCTGATACTAAAACGTTAATCAGTAAACTTCAAGCCCAAAAGTTTGTTTGCTTTGATACGGAAACTTCAAGTTTAAACCCTCTTAGCACACAGCTATTAGGAATTGCTTTTTCTTATCAAGCTGGCACTGGTTTTTACCTTTCAATGCTCAATGATATTGAGGAAAAACTTGAATTATTACGCCCATTTTTTATCAATAAAGGTATTATTAAAATTGCACATAATTTTAAGTTTGATGCTGCCGTGTTGCACCAAAACAACATTGAGATCAAAGGAATCAACTTTGATACTATGGTGGCTCATTATCTTTTAGAACCTGATATGAAACACAGTATGGATTATCTTGCTGAAGTTTACCTTAACTATAAACCTGTTTCGATAGAAACGTTGATTGGAAAAAAAGGGAAAAACCAAAAAAGCATGGCTGACTTAACTCCTGAAGAGATTTATGAGTATGCTTGTGAAGATGCTGATATTACCTTTCAATTGTATGAGGTTTTAAAACAAAAAATTGGCACACCTTATTTAATGGACTTATTCTATAATATGGAAATGCCATTGAACACTGTCTTAATGAAAATGGAAGCGGAGGGTATCCGTCTAGATACCGCTGCGTTGAATTCTTTTTCTACAGAGTTAGGAGAAGATTTAATCAATTTAGAAAAAGAGATTATCGAATTGGCTGGCACCGATTTTAATGTGGACTCTCCTAAACAACTGGGTGCCATTTTATTTGACGTTTTAGCCATTGACAGCAAGGCTAAGAAAACAAAAACTGGTCAGTATAAAACTGACGAGCAAACCTTAACTAAGTTAATTGGTAAACATGAGATTATTCCTTTGATTTTGGAATACCGTAAGATTAAAAAGTTAAAATCGACTTATGTGGATACCCTGCCTGAATTAGTTGATGCGAATTCCAATAGAATTCATACCACCTACATGCAAACGGTGGCAGCTACTGGACGTTTAAGCTCTAATAACCCTAACTTACAGAACATTCCTATTCGTTCGGAAAAAGGGAAAGAGATTCGTAAAGCTTTTATTGCTAAAGGAGAAAACTATACTTTACTAGCTGCCGATTACTCTCAAATTGAATTGAGAATTATTGCTGCTTTGAGTGGTGACGAACACATGATTGAGGCTTTTAAAAATGGAGAAGATATCCACCGCGCTACTGCTGCTAAGGTCTTTCATGTAGAAGCTCAAGAAGTTACTCCTGATATGAGAAGTAAAGCTAAGATGGTCAATTTTGGAATCATCTATGGAATTTCTGCTTTTGGATTATCGCAACGTTTAAATATTTCGCGTAAGGAAGCTAAAGAGATTATTGACAGCTATTTTGAGCAATATCCTAAGATTAAAGCTTTTATGGACAATTCTATTGCTTTTGCTCGTGATCATGGTTATGTAGAAACAATCAGACAACGTCGTAGGTATTTAAAAGACATTAACTCTTCTAATGGGGTAATGCGTGGTTTTGCTGAACGAAATGCAATTAACGCTCCTATTCAAGGTTCTGCTGCTGACATTATTAAGCTGGCTATGATTAAAGTGGATGAAGCACTTTCTAAACAGAATTTACAAACCAAAATGCTTTTACAAGTACATGATGAATTGATCTTCGATTTATACAAACCAGAAGAAGAGGTGGTAAAACAATTGGTAAAAGACTGTATGGAAAATGCTTTAAAATTTGAAGTTCCTCTAACTGTAGAAATGGGAATTGCTGACAATTGGCTGGAAGCGCATTGATAGCAAACATAGTGAGTTTTAGTATTGTTCAAAAACAACTATTTTACAAGTCATAATGCAAGGAGTTTATCTAACACCAAAGAACTATGGATATAGCTCTATAGTCATTTTTATACTATACCTTATACTGAACTATTCTAATAGTTTTATAGGGCTCAAAAATACTGTAATTGCTTTAGTACTAGTTAAGCTATTGGTGCTTATTTCTGGAATATCCATTGGGTATATAGGAATAAGAAAAAGTACGCGAAAGAAAGTCTCTCTCCTTGGGCTCACCCTTAATGCTTTGGCGCTAATTTCCTACTCTTTGGGGTTAGTTATCGGGTTAACGAATGGATAAAGTACTTCTCCGTTCTAACAACACATTATAAACTTTAAGAAATCTTGGTAACCAGTTCATACTGGAGAGATGCACGATAGCGACATAAGCCACAAAGAACGGGAAGCTTAAGGATGATGATTGGGAAATGAAATTTCTATAAATTAAAGACAGGAATGTAGACACTTCACTCAACAATATAAAGCGGTAATTTCTATGTACCGAAAATTCCTAAATTCTACATACCGTACCCTAACTTATTTTTAACGCTCGACAGATTAAATGACATCACATGCTTTTTTTTGCTAAGTTTAGTAGATATGAAATTGCACTATTTATTCTTTTATATACTTATTATTTGTTATGGATGCAACTCTCCTCAAATTAACAGATCTATAGACACTGACAACGTATTAGATTACAAAGATGTTTTATTTAAGATACAGGATAGCCTACCTTTAATTGATTTAAAATTTAGTCAATCATCGAGAGAAGTTAAACATCAATTAGAAAAAAAAATTAATCAACGTATTTGTTTATCAGATTTCTATTTTAGAATAACCGACAATAACCAACTAATTCATAAGCTATGCGTTACAGGATATTGTCCTGAAAACTATATCCCTTGCACCTACCCCAAAGCTATCATTGAAATAGTAATAAATAGAAAAGGGATGTATTTATTTGAACGAGAAACTCTAGAAGATATCGAAAAATTAGACAGTTTAATTTTCTTTGAATTTTTTCAAAAGTATAACCAACCATTAAGAACTACTTTCGTTCAAGTAGACTGGTCTTTCAATAAAGCTGTAGAAACCCTGCCTAAGGGAGCTTTTTATAAAGCATTAAACAAAATAGAAAATGGCTACCTACTTGTTTATGACAGTTTATCGAGAAAGTCTTTCAACAAACAATTACATAACTTAAATATAAATGAATTAGATTCACTTCAATCTATTTTACCTTTTAAGATTAATGTTGGCGGTATTTACTATAGTATTCCTCCACCTCCTCCCCAAAAAGCAACCAAACTTAAAACTAGCTAGAACTGTGTATAATACGAATGTGCAACAGCTACTAGCATTAGCATGCATTTTTATTACACCCTACCTCTTTTTTGTGTTATACGAAAGGCAATATATGCATCAAGGAAGCTGAACCTTATGGGGCTCAATATTAAACTGGTCTTAAATTAAAAAAAATAATTAATAAGAAAATAATACCTACCCCAAAAAAGATCATCAATGGTATCCATGCAAATTTTGAATGATATTGTAGATCTCCAATATGATGTTTCCAAAATACTGAGGTTAGAATTATCCCCCCTAGTAAATTCAAGACCAATACAATTATTAGTTTAATTATTGAAGGGAGACCAAAAGATCTTTGATTAATTATGTATGTATAAACTAAAACTGTAACAACTGTTCCCAATATATTTTTTCCTACTCCTAATCTATATAAGTTAATTGAATATAGAATCATCCCCATAATTGGAGAAAAGAATGCCCCAATTAATATAGATGATTTTGAATAGATGTTTCTTTTTTCTTCAACATCAAAATTGTCTAACATCTCATCTTTCATTATTTCTCTTTTATCTCGTCAAAATGAATAGCTATATCTATACTTATCATTGTTAGTTTGCTAATTATGTTGTAATATATCAAAAGGGTAGTAGTGATTGTTTTTTTGGCATTACTGCCAATCGGAAAATAATCAACCCCAAAAAACAAATAGAGCTGCGAATAAACGTAGCCTGTAAGTGCTAAAAGCCTGAAATGGCAAAGGGAATACCTTGTAACCAAGGAGAGGGGTTCGGAGGAAGTCGAAGAAACAGAAAGGAAAGGTTACGAAAATACCTTATAAAAAATTCCAATCTATTTTTATGACTGGTCTCTGTATCTATTTTCATTTTCATCAAAATTTTGATAAACAGTTAATACAGGACCATAACTTTCGTCATCATTGTAATAATCAACTATAATTTTTTTATTAGGATACTTCATACAAAAGTAATTTGACCAAGCCATTTGCAAGAAACGACCTACTTTCTCAAAAACAGAATCATCAACTTCTTCTGTACAATGGGCAAAAACATCATAAATGTGCATTCTATTAATTTGTTTCTCAACTTCCGCATTATTTAGATTAGAGGACAATGTTTTATATACTTTTTCATCATAATTATCTGAGAAAAAAACGCATTCATTAACCTTTATTACAGAGGGAAAAATTAAGCTAGATATAATTAAAATTTCTTCAGGATAAATATTGTGACTTATATAATCTGAAAGTGATATTAAATCTGATTTTTCCCAATTATTTTTCCATTTATTAAAACGTTCTATTTTTTCGTAATCAATCATAAATTATCTATTGAAATGGTAACTCTTCAGGTCTAGCAGGAGGAGCTACTGCACCTGCTGTCATTCCTGTAAAAAACCAACCAAAGTTAAAAGCAAAATCCAACATATTTTCTGTTCGTATATCATTGACCATTTTCTGTTGAGATTCTTCTGAAAGTTGGAATCTAAAATCTTCATTAAGCACATCATCTGAAATATCTCCAATAGTAACACCCTCAGGATTAGACGTATGAATATATGAGCCAATGTATTTATGTAATTGATTTTTAGGTTTACCGGTATTCCATCTTATCAAGTCGTCACTAGAGACATTATCGAGTTTAGCAGCTATACTCCAATAAGTATCACCTCTCTTTAATTGATGAACAGAAGGTCTATTCGAATATTCAACACTAGACAATACAGATTCTTCCAACCCTTCTAACTCTACAGCATCTATTAACCTATTACTACTAAATTGATACGGTGTCAGTTCTAGATATTCGGGCTCCAACAGATCAGTAGCAAAAAATCTGTTTAATCTTACATCAGCCATTCTATATTTATAGTTCACACTATTCCCTTTAATCTCGTCATCACCCTCCTGTCCTTGGAATCCATACCTGTAATTCGCACCATTTCCCCGTCCACTCCTATTAGTTTGTAACATATTGAACGAGCCTTAGTCAGGAAAAAAACTATAATGTAACTCAAAAAAACCTAACTCATTTCTAGATAAAAAATCATGATCTGTATGATTATCAAAAACAGTTCTCACATTTTTTTCTGTAAAATACATTTCTTTGTAATTAGAGTCAATATACCTATAAAACTTCCATGGAGATGTTTTTATTCTATTATTTATTAATGGTGCAAAGTCATACCTGATTTCTCTTCCATCTTCAAAAATATAGTCACATCCACTTCCATGAAATGAAAAGTTCACTCTTTTGTTTTTATAGATAAAGCTCCCCTTAGATCCTAATTCTCTAGAAAATTTAAAAGGATCTTCTATAAAGTTTTTTTTATCATAATTATATTTTAAAATTAAATATGAATTAAGTTTTTTTATCATAATGGCATAATCGATAAAAAGCGATTCTATTTTTTTATTCATAATAAATTATTTTATTGTCCTATTAAAGTATCAAATGAACCATCAATAACATCTTCCATCTTTGACTTGTACATTTCTTTAGCTTTATCTTCTGATCAGTTATAACTGCTCTCACATTTACCAACCTACATTACTTTACAAAAGTCTTTTCCTAAAACAGGAGAAAACTAGAGAACAACGGCTATCCCCAATTCAATATTTCAAATTCAATACAAACCACGTTTGGCTTGTATTTTTAAAAAGAACTTATTTACAGTATTTTAACTTTTTGAACTTGCTGTTTTAGGCTGATGTTACACTACCAGATACAGCCTCGTTGAATAAACGAGGACGAGGCAGGTGTTAGTTTAGGTTATCAAAAGTATTGTAACGGGAATGCAAACATTAGATAACTCCAATAGCTATATAAATAACACCTGGAAATTTAGAGTAAAGAAAGCTACAATGACTCCTTAGAGCTTTGGGTATTCCTATTTCTGTCACAGGCATTTTCATTACTATGACTTTTGTGGCACTTATTGGGTGTTTTTTAAATTTTGAATAGCATTTTTTATTAAATGTTTTATAATTTAAAACATCGACATACTGTTCAAACTCTTTTTTAGAAAGCGGTTTAATAGTTTTATAATCTATTAATGTGCTTAAACTTGCTAAATTTTCATGACTATCTGAAAATAATATAAACTGATGTTTATGACATTTTTTAAAATTAAATTTTTTATCAACAATAAAGTCAGACCAAAAATAACCTGAGTCATCGCCAACCTTTATAAATTCTGGTCCTTTAAGATAAATGAAATTTGATAATAAAATTGTATCCTTTTCCACCTGACTAAAACAATGAAATAAACTAAATGAAAAAATTAAAAGAATAAATGTTTTTGTTACAATTTTCATATTATGGTGTTATATTTATCGTTGCTCTTACCTGTTCATCATTTATAATCGTTTTTGCATTAAGTACTGATATCTTCAGTCTAGTTTGATATCTACTTTGCAAACCTTTTTGCTCATATTCATAACTTCCAGTGTCATGTACATTCTTTTTAGCCATTGTATGTCCTGCTCCATGTATAGCCACTCCTGTCCTATTAAGATAAAATAAACTTTCTCCACTTTTAAGTTTTCTACTGAATCCCCCTGTCCAATCAGAATAATCATCCGCCGTGCCTGGTGAATAGTAAAGAGGATTTAAATATATTATATTTATTATCCCAGTTGGAGAAACATCGCCTGTACTTGGATTATTAATCATTTCCCTGTAAGCAATTCTATTAGCTGGAGCCTTACCATTTAAAGTTGGGACAGCAATTGCTCCAATTCCATTTTTCAAAGAAAATTGGTCTCCGCTATAAGATGACTTTAACTTCATGTAATCATCCATTGTAAATCCATCTTCTATAACTAAATCCACTGAAAAATTAACAGTAAGGATATAGTATTCACCTTTAAACTTACCTTTTTTAGCTTGTTTACTCTCTTTATAAGAAAGAAAATCAGCTTCTTGATTTGCAGACGGTAAGTTTTTACTATAAAGAGTTATACTGTTATTTTTCCAAAACGACTCATAATCTTGTTCACTTATTTGAGAGGGATCTACTGCATTATCCCCTGCAGTTATTAAATAATCAGTTCTTGAAATATTGATTGTAGCTGTCCCGGGATTTGACTCTGTGGGTTTTCCTGTTACATCAACTTTTGCCTTTTCCAACCCTTCTAACTCAACAAACGCAACAACTTCATTTTCAGAAAAAGCATAAGGACTATTATGTGGATATTTCGGTGCCAATGGATCAACCGCAAAGAACCTTCCCAATCTTGGGTCATGCATTCTGAATCTATAATTTACACTATTTCCTTTCCCTTTAACTTCGTTATCCTCTTCCTGTCCTTGGAATCCATATCTATAGTTATTATCAGTAGATTGTCCACTACGTTGTAACATACCAAATGGAAAATAATCAGAGAAACTTACAACATTTGCTGTATAATAGTCTCCTAGATTAATCTCATTATTTCCATCAACATCTTCTAGTAACTTCTGGTCGGTGATCACTGCTCTCACATTTCCTAAGTGGTCTTTAAGCTCATAAGATTTACTTCCTACTACTCTATAGTAAGTGGCGTCGTTATCGGCTCCTAATTTATAAACTTGGGGTGGTAATGTTCCACTTAGGCGTGCTTCTGTTGTTGAGGATGAGAAAATGTTACTGGTCGTTGTTACTCCATTTTGTGTACTGTAGTGGTG